>CAJTLA010000006.1 GCA_910576985.1 uncultured Bacilli bacterium | reverse complement strand
ACGACGCTCTTCCGATCTAACACTTCTAAATTTCTGATAATTGCATAACTATCTTTTAAATTCGCTTTCCCAGCTCGTAATGATTTAATTTCTGTACCTGTCAATACTAAACCTGCTTCTATTGTTTCTATTATTTCATAATCAAATTTTGCTTTCCGATTTTGTATTTCAATCATAGTATCACCCTCTTTTTTATCATATCATAATTTGTAAGTTTATCATACTGCAAAAAAGAATATTATCAAATATTCTATTTGTGGGCATTATAACTCGTTTGATAAGAAGTAGATTGTGTTTGGTATCCTAACTGTTCTGCTAACATATCTAAATTCTTCCTGATTTGTTCGATACTAGCTTTGGTTCTTTGAATTTCTGGATTATTGTTTATTGCTTTTTTTTGTGCTTCTTCTTGTTCTTTTATTTTTTGTTCTAATTCTACTATTTTCTTTTTCTGTTCTTCTATTTGAGTTTGATATTTTGCATTTATTTGCGCAATGGTTTCTTCCATTTTTGCTTGTAATTGATCTTTTTTACTTTTTGTCATTAATGGTTTTTTCATTTTACTGGTATATTCCAATCTAGTAAGAGTTATTTCATTTTGTTTTTTTAATTCTAATTCATTCATAACTGAATGAATTGTTCCAATATCCATTTGTATTTGAAATGGGTTTACAGAACGATTTTGACTTTGTCTCTTTTCTTCTTCTAATTGTAAATTTCGTAATTTTTTTTCTAATATTTCTCTACTTGATTTCAATCTAAAATATTCTTGTTTTCTATTTTCATTTGATTTTCCGTCTTTGCTTCCATAAAATGAATCATTTCCTACAAAAACATCTTGAAACATTTGGTTAAATTCTGAAACAAAAGTTTGATTTGTTTTTGTACGTTGATTTCCTCTAACATTATGTGCATTTCTTGATAGTGCTAGAGTTCTATCATATTCTGCTCTTTTTCCTTTCGATATTTTTCCATAAGCTTCAGTATATTCTCTTATAAGAGTTTCACATCTCCCTTTTTCTTCTGGTGATAAATTTTCTAGATCTGTTACATCACTATGTACATTACGAACTAATACATGATATGCTTTTTTTATTTCTGCATCTGATGCAGTAGGACTAACACCTAATATTTCATACACTGTCTTTTTCATCTTTTTCTTCCTCTATAATGATAAAATCTACTGTTTTTGCTTCTTTACTTGCTCGGACTACAGTCACCTCTACGGTGTCTCCTAGTCGATATCCTCTTTTGTCTTTTTCTCCACGAATAGAAAATGTTGCCTCATCAAAGAAGTAGTGATCTCCTTTTAGGTCATCTAATCGAACCAATCCTTCCACCAAATTCGGAAGTTCTACAAACATTCCAAAGTTCACTACACTACTGACAATACCTGTATATTTTTCTCCAATATGATCCATCATATATTCTGCTTTTTTCATGTCGTCTACTTCTCGTTCGCATTCAATGGATGCTCGTTCTCTTTCGGAAGTATGTTCTCCAATAAAAGTCAAACGATTATCCCAATAGTTTAGTGTATCTTTATCCATTTTGTTTTGAAATAAATATCGTCTAAGAAGTCTATGAACTGTGGTATCTGGGTAACGTCGAATTGGTGAAGTAAAGTGTGTATAATATTTGCTTGCCAAACCAAAATGCCCTATATTATTTTTATCATATACTGCTTTCTGCATGCTTCTAAGTAACATAGCTGATAAAATATGAAATTCTTTTTTGTCTTTTAATTGATTTAAAATATCTTGCATTGTTCGTGGGTGAATATCTTTTATTTTTCCATGAACTGTATAACCTAAAATTCCAATAAAATCTAAGAATTTCTGGATTTTTTCTTCACTCGGTTCTCCATGAATTCGGTATAGGAATGGTAACTCCATAAAGTAGATATGTGTTGCTACTGTTTCATTGGCTACAATCATAAAATCTTCAATCAATTTTTCTCCTGTACCACGATTTCTTAAAACCACATCAATTGCTTTTCCTGTTTCATCAACAATAATTTTGGATTCGTCAATTTCAAAATCGATATAGCCCCTTGATTCTTTTTCTTTTCTAAGAATACAAGCTAGTTCTTTCATTAAATTCAACTGATCCACAAATGGCTCATATCCGTCTGGAACGATTTGATCTTCTAAAATGGAATTTACACACTTATATGTCATTTGCTTTTTAGAACGAATCACACTTTCTAGTATTTCATAATCTACAACTTTTCCTTTGTCATCAATTTCCATAATACAAGACATCGATAATCGGTCTACATCAGGGTTTAGTGAACAAATTCCATTTGATAATTTATGGGGAAGCATGGGAATTACACGGTCTGCTAGATAAACACTTGTTCCTCTTTCATAGGCTTCTTCATCTAATTGGGTTCCTTCTTTTACATAATAGCTTACATCTGCAATGTGAACGCCTAGTTCATAGTTTCCATTTTCTAATTTTTTTATGGAGATCGCATCATCAATATCTTTGGTGTCATCTCCGTCAATTGTAAAAATCGATTCTTCTCTTAAGTCTTTTCTACTTTTTATTTCTTCTTCATATACATGATCTGGTATATTTTCTACTTCTTCCATTACTTCTTCTGAAAATTCATCGTGGATATCGTATTTCATGGCGATGGATAGAATATCTACTCCTGGATCATTTTTATGACCTAAGATTCGAAGAATTTCTCCTTTATAATAATTATCTTTCACTTTGCCAAGTATTTTTACCAAAACTTTATGTCCTGGCATAGCACTCATTGATTTGTCCTTGTCAATTTGAATTACTAGTTTTATTTTTTCTTCATCTAAATCAATATATCCAATGCCATCTTCTTCATAGTATTCTCCTACCATTTCTTTTATTTCTCGATTGACGATTCGAATAATTTTTCCTTCTAAATCAGTATCTTTTTGATTTGTAATTTCAACAACTACTTGATCTCCATGGATTGCTCCATTCATATTGGGGGGTGCGATAAAGACATCTTCATTCCCTTCAATATCAACGAATCCATATCCCTTTTTGTTTGCAATTAATTTCCCTAGTTTCATATGACTATTATTAAATATTAAGTATTTATCTTTTTTAGTACGGTAAATTTTTAATTGATCTTCTAAATGATTTAGTGATTTTAATAATTGTTTTAATTCCTCTACCGTTTTTAGTTCCAAAGCATCATTTAATTCATAAACTGAAAAGCCTCTATTATCTTGGTTTAAGATATCTATAATTTGTTCTTCCATATAGTTTCACCTCTAGTTCTATTATAAGGAAATTTCATTAAAAATAAAATGGTTTATTGAGAAAGTTGTCATTCTATTTACTTACTATCGAAATAACAGATAACTTCCTACAAAAAACAATGTTTCAAATAAAAGGGTTAAAAGGGCAAGCATTAATATTTGTATTTTAGCAGCTTCATTTTTATTATCTGCATACATTTTAGAAGCAATGGAATTGGTTGATTTTTGAAATGTTTTTCCTTTCGTATTTGTATTTCCTTCTTTTTTTTCTAATAATTCACGTCTTAGTGCTTTTAGTTCTTTCAACCAAGCTTCTCTTCTTTCTATATCACGCATGTTTCCACCCGAATGCTTTTTCTAAATGGTGGAAAAATTGTTTTTTGTTACAACATTTTTCATATGCATAATAAATTGATGTTAAAATCGCACCTAGTAAAGCTACTATCATATCTTTCATGGTGTCTCCTACTCCTGTTTCTAGTACTTTTTGTGTGTCCCCATGTAAAATTTTATCAGAAGTAAATTCGAAAATTTCCCAAAGTGATGCTACCATCAACGAAAAGGCAATCACAAAAAATATATTGAATAAAATACTTTTTTCATCATATTTTTGAAACCAAAATAGGATTGTGATTGCAAGTACTCCTGTTAATATTCCAGAGCAAAAATGGACAAAGGAGTCATACCAATAAATACTAGAATATAGTCCTACTACACTTCCTAAAAATTGAGCGAAAAAGATAAAAATAATATAGACAAGTTCCATATAGTCTGGAAATGTAATTTTTAAATGGTGACGAATTATTTTGGGAATCCAAATAATTAAGTATACAGAAAGTGTTACTAAAATACGGCTTTTATGTCCTGATAAAATCAAGTGTAATAAAAATCCAGTATTCAATAATAGTAATAAACTAATTAATAAATTATTCCATTCCTTCATTTTCATCATACGTTAGTTTCTCCATTTCTACGCCATTGATTAAATCAAAGCGCTTGCTAATTTTATTTGTTGTTGTGTGAATATCTTTTACATCTCGACTGACTGTTTCAATGCTACGATATAGTTTGTCCCAACGTTCTTTGTATCGTTTGAATTCGGTATCTAATAATCTTAGCTCTTGATGAATCACACTTGCATATTTGTCTCGTTCTATATTTTTCATAATAATTTGTATTGTTGTAAGTGTACTAATTAAAGTAGTTGGGGAAGTAATCCATACTTTTTTTGCATATGCATAGTCAATAATATCTTGATGATAAGCGTTTACCTCTGCGAATATCGCCTCTGCTGGTAAAAATAATATGGCTTGATCTGATGTTACTCCTGGAATGATATATTTGTTTGCAATGGCATCGATGTGTTTTTTCATATCTGTTTTAAATAGTTTTTCAGCATTATTTCTAACCATTTCGCTATTACTTTTATTTACCATTGCTTGGTAGTTTTCTAATGGAAATTTAGAATCAATCGCGATATTTCCAAGTGGTTCTGGTGCAAACAACATACAATCTACAATGGTTCCATTTTCTAAGCTATATTGTAGTGCATAAATATGATTGTTGTTTTCTCCAAAGACGCTTGTCAAAATATGCTTTAAATTGACCTCTCCAAAAATTCCTCTTGTTTTTTTGTCTGTTAAAACGCTTTGTAAAGAAACAATATCGTTTGATAGTAAATCTATTTTCTTTTGGGCTTCATCTATTTTTGAAAGACGTTCTAAAACAGAGGTAAATGTTTTGTTAGTTCTTTCAAAATTTTGATCTAATCGTTCATTGACTTTGTCGTTGATTAGATTCAACCGATGTTCCATTCTTTCGTTTAAAGTCCCAAAATCTTGATTCATGTTTTGAGTTAACGTAATGTTAAAGTCACTCAATTCTTTGACTACAGTTGTTTCCATTTTACCTAATCGTTCTGTTATGTTCGATTCATTAATGTTTTTGGTTAATGAAATAATTGATACGATTAAAATGATTATTAATAATATAATGATAATGTACTCCATAATTTTCCTACTTTCTATTGTTTGATTTTTAAAAGATTTGAAAACCAGTTTTTGGTTTCTAGTTTTGGTATGATTTGTTCTCCTGGATGTTTTTCCCAAGGAGAATTTGAGAGATGAGCTAAGGTTACTAATTCATAGGTTGTCATGTTCCCTAGTAATTGAAATAGTGTTTCTATGTATTTTTTATTTTCTTTGTTTGTTTCTATTTCTTTTGAGGTTATATCTTGATAATCTTTAAAATTTTTTTGAATTATTTTTGTAATAGGTCCATATGGTTCTGTGTAAAATTCTTCTTCAAATAGTTTGGTTTCTTCTTTATTTTGTATTAAATAAATGGCTTCTAAAAAATATAATAGGATTTGTAGTTTTACAGCTGTGATTTGTTTTCCTCGTTTGTTAAAGTAATCTACAATATAGTAAGAATTGATAATGAGGTCTTTTTCAATTGTGTCTGTCATTTTATCCCTCCTATTATTATTATACCACATTCATATCTAAAGCACCTTCATTATCATGTCAGTTTTTATGACAAAATGTAAAGATTGATTTTATTTTTTTATCTATATTGTACAGTAAGCAATTCATAATTTGTCAAAAAGATTCGAAATTTGTGCTATAATGAAAATTGTTTAAGGAGTGAAAAAAATGGTCCAAGAATATTATTATTTTATCAAGGATTATGTAAAATTAGCAAATCCTAGAAAAGACTATTTTATTTTGATGTCTATTTTAACTTTTCTATATAAAATGTTTTTATTGTTAATTCCAGTTATGGCCTCTTTCATTGTTAAATATGCAACTATTGGAGAATTTAATAAAGTATATTTATGCTTATTCATGCTTACTCTTACTTATTTTTTCTATCATCTATTCTTATTTCTCAACCATAAAGTTTATGGGAAAAATATGCATTATTGTTACGCAAATTTGAATACCAAAATATTAAATCAATTAATTACAGTAGATGAGAATTTTACAAAAAAAGTTTCAAAAGGAAAATTATTAAATTCTATAAACTCTGATGTCATCGACATTGGAGATATGTTTGATATGGTTACTGAATTTTTTATGACATTAATTCAGGTGATTGCTATTTTCATTATATTGCTTTTTATAATATCTTTCTAGCGTTGATTTTTATCATTTATTCTTATTTGTATATTACAAGCAAAAATTATTATGATAGAAAAGTAAATGAATATCATGAAAAACAAAAACAAAGTAATGATCGATATAGTAGTTTATTTTCTCAAATTTTAAATGGACTACAAGAAATAAAAACCTTTCATATGTTACCAAAATTGCACAAGCGACTAAATAAAATTCAAAAAGAATATTCTAAACATTACATGAATAAACGAAAATATTATGTAAAAAAAGAAAACGACGTTCGCTTTATCACACATACATTTAGTATTTTACTTTATATCATTCTTGTTTTATTAATGATTAAAAATGAAATCGGCATTGAAGTTCTTGTTTTAGTCATTGGATATTTTGAAAGTATGATTGGCTATTTAGATAATATTATTAATTGTTCTTCTACCATCAGAGAGGTAAACGTTTCCGTAAAAAGAGTGAATGAAATCTTGCATTATCATTCTAAACAAATTCCATTTGGAAATAACACTTCTGAAATCAACAAAGGGGTACTAGAATTTGATCATGTTTGTTTTTCTCATAACTCTCATAAGATTGTTGATGATATGAATTTTCAAATAAAGACCAACCAAATTACTGCTTTGGTTGGTCAAAGTGGTACTGGAAAAACTTCTATTTTCAATTTAATCTTAAGGCTTTATCAAATAGATAGTGGGAAAATACAGATTGATGGAGTAAACATCTATGATTATGATCCATCTCATTTTGTTTCTAAAATTTCAGTAGTCAATCAAAAACCATTTGTTTTCAATATGAGTATTCGTAAAAATCTAGATTTTGTAGATAAAGATATCAATCATCAAATAGAAGCTTGTAAATGGGTTGGAATTCATGATTTTATTTCTTCTTTGCCAGATGGTTATCATACTATTTTAAGAGAAGATGGTACAAATATCAGTGGTGGTCAAAAACAGTTAATTTCGTTGGCTCGTACCTTACTAACAAACTCTAAAATTCTTCTATTTGATGAAGTCACTTCTTCACTAGACCCAGAAAGTGCGAAACAGATTATGTCAATATTGAAGAAATTAAAAAAAGATCGTAGCATCATTATGATTACACATAAACCTAGTTTAATGAAAATTGCAGATTCTATTATCGTTATTGATCATGGGAAAATCGTTGGTACTGGAAAGCATAAAGTATTATTAGAAAAAAATAAATATTATCAACAGTTACAAAAATAAAACAACTCATTATTGAGCTGTTTTTTGATCAAAACCATATTTACGATTAAATTTTTCAACACGTCCTGCTTTTACTGTTTGACCTTGTTTTCCTGTAAAGAAAGGATGACATTTGTCACAAACTTCTAAATGTAATTCTTCTTTGTTTGATCTTACTGTAAAATTGTTTCCGCAAGCACATGTTACTTTTGTATCCATATATTCTGGATGAATTCCTTTTTTCATGTTTCTGCTCCTTCCGCCATGACAATTTCATGTCATAGAAATATTACTGATATAGTATAACAATAAATCCTTTAAAAATCAATATTTTTAGTCACTATTTTTTCCAAAAAGTTGAAGTAAACGTAAAAATAGGTTAATAAAGTCTAAATATAATTCTAATGCACATATGATGGCAACTTTATGTTCACTGTCCATCATTGTAGAATACAATTTTATTTTTTGCATGTCATAGGCAATATAACCAATAAAAATAAGAACTCCTAAAATGCATAAAATTAGGTCTAAGTTTGAATTTCCTACAAAAATGTTAATCACTGATACGATAATAATTCCAAGTAATGCCATTAGTAAAAATGTTCCTATTTTGGTTAAGTCCATTTTTGTAAAATAGCCAAAGCTTGCAAATATGGCAAACAAGAGTGCGGTTACTCCAAATACCATCAAAATTGAGTTTAATTCAAATACTACAAACACTGATGAAAATGTAAGTCCTGTTAAACCTGAATAAAGTAAAAATAGGATCGTTGCTGTTTGTTCTTTCATTTTATGAATTCTGGCACTTAGGAATATTACCACAACTATTTGTGCTACAAAAAGCCAAATATAAAGGCTAGATTCAAAAATATTGTATAACATATTTTCATTATGCATTACAAATGCACCTGTGCCAAAAGTAATTAACAATCCTATAAACATCCACATAAATACTTTCGGGACAATTTTGTTTCCTTCCATTTTATCACCTCTTTTTATATTATATCACTTTTATATAATTTTACAAATTTTATTCATCTAAGATGACAGTTTTTTTAATCAGCGGAAATAAAATCTGAGCGATTGTTTCTTGGTTTTGTTTTCCTTGTTCTAATTTGTTTGAACTACTTTTTAATGATTGTAGGTCAACATAGTGCATCATATATTTTTTAGATAGTGTTTCTAATTTTTGATTGGCATAATCAATATATTTATCCATTTGTTTTGAAAAGGAATTGAAATATCCTAATACAAAGATATCTTCTTTGCAATATTCTTTCATTAACTTTAGCAATTTGTCCATATCTTCCATCATTTCATCGATGTAATTGTAAAGGTCACCTTCTTTTTCTGTTTTTAATTTGTAAAAAAGTTCTTCGTTTCCAATCGATAAGGTAACTAAATCAGCTTTAATGAGGGCATTTTTGATTGTTTTTCCTTTTCCATCAATGATTATTTTTTTGTTGTCTTCAATATCTCGGATCAAGTCTGTAATTCGTAGATCGTCTTGTATGAATTCTAATCTTGATTCTTCTAATAAGTCTTTTTTTTCTAAATATTTTGTTACTAGTTTTGGATAGCTGGTTTGTTTATCACCAAGGGCTATGGAATCTCCTAAGGCTAAAAAGTAAACTTTTTTATCCATTGTTGTTAAATAAATTAAAAATATAGATAATAATAGAATTGAAATAATAAATATTTTTTTTAGGTTCATAAATATTCCTCCAAAGAAAAAAGTAGATTTCTCTACTATTCTATTTCTTCTAATTCTATTTTAGCACCAACTTTTTCTAATTTGTCAATAATTCCTTCATATCCTCGCAATACATATTCAACTTTGTTGATTACAGATTCTCCAGAAGCTGTTAAAGCAGCTAAGATAAGGCAGGCTCCAGCACGTAAATCGGTTGCTTCTACGATACTTCCTGATAATTCCGTTTTCCCATTTATGATCGCTGCATTTCCCTCAGTTGTAATTGATGCTCCCATTTGATTTAGATAAGGAACATGCATAAAACGGTTTTCAAAAATATTTTCTTCTACTTTAGAGGTTCCTTCACATTGTGTTAGTAAAGTCATAAATGGTTGTTGCAAGTCTGTTGGAAATCCAGGATATACTGCTGTTTTAATATTCACTGCTTTGTAATGCTCTCCTTTGCTTACTTCAATATAGTCTTTTCCAATAGTAATTGGAACATTGATTTCTTGTAGTTTAGAAATAAGGGCTTCTAGATGGTCTGGAATCGCACCTTCTATTTTTAAGTTTTCTCCACACAAGGCTCCAGCAATTACATAGGTTCCTGTTTCAATATAGTCTGGAACCACTTCATGAAAGCAACCTGATAATTTTTCAACTCCATGGATGCGAATTTCACTCGTTCCTGCTCCTGTAATTGATGCTCCCATTTGATTTAAGAATGTTGCTACATTCACAATATGTGGTTCTTTGGCTGCATTTTCTAAAATGGTTGTGCCTTTGGCAAATGTTGCTGCTAGCATAATATTAATTGTTGCTCCTACTGATGCTATATCTAAATAGATATTTGCTCCTGTTAATTCGTCTGCTTCTACAATATATTTATTTCCTTCTCTAGTTACTTTTGCTCCAAGTGCTTCAAATCCTTTTAAATGAAGGTTAATTGGGCGTTCTCCAATTGAACAACCTCCCGGAAAATACATTTCTACTCGTTTATACTTTCCAAGTAATGCTCCCATAAAATAATAAGATGCTCTTAATTTTTTAGAAATTGCTTCTGGAATTTCACGATTTTGAATATTAGAAGAATCTATTTTCATTTTTGTTCCATTACGAGTTACTTTTGCTCCTAAATATTCTAAAATTTCACTTAGGGCATCAATGTCTGAAATGTTTGGCACATTGTCAATTTCTACTACTTCATCTGAGAGTAATGAAGCTGGAACCAGTGCAACTGCACTATTTTTTGAGCCACTAATGGTTATCGTTCCTGTTAATTTTTGTTTTCCTATCACTTTTATTCTCTTCATATAAAACCTCCATTAATTACTATATTTATATGCAAATATCCTATTTTCGTTAAATGATTCCAATCGTTCCTAATAATTCTAGCTTTGTTTTTATTGCATCTTTGATTGCTTTTTCTCCTGATTTTATTATTTTTCTAGGATCATATACATTTTTATTTGTTTCTACAAATTCTCTTACTGCGTTTGTCCACGCAATTTGCAATTCTGTATTAATATTTAATTTACAAATTCCACAGGAAATGGCTTTTTTAATTTGTTCTTCTGGAATTCCTGTTCCTCCATGTAATACGAGTGGAAGGTTTGTGGTTTGACTAATTTCTAACATTCTTTCAAAATTTAGGTTTGGTTCTCCTTTATATAATCCATGTACGCTCCCTAAAGCTGGGGCTAAAAAGTCTATTCCTGTTTTTGATAATTGTATTGCATCTTCTACTGTTGCATACATTGTTTCATTTGCAATGCCATCTTCTTCTCCACCTATAGAACCAATTTCAGCTTCTACTGTGACATTTTTTTTATGAGCATAATCTACTACTTCTTTTGTCATTTCTATGTTTTTTTCTAATGAATGTTTGGATCCATCGAACATTACTGAAGTAAATCCTGATTCTATCGCTTTTTTGCAGACTTCTATAGAGCTTCCATGATCTAAATGTAGTGCAACTGGAACTTCAATTTTTAACTCGTCAATTAAGTTGGATACAATTGCGGATACTACTGAGTAGCCTCCCATATAAGAGGCTGCCCCTTCACTAACGCCTAAAATCACAGGGCTTTTATTTTCGTTACAAGCTTCTAAAATAAATCTTGTCCATTCTAAATTATTGATATTAAAGTGGGGTACTGCATACTTTTCTTTTTTTGCTTTATCTAACATATTTTTCATATTTACTAACATATTATCACCATCTTTATTATATTATGATTTTCAGAAAAACGCAAATAAAAGAGTGTTTTATCCACTCATTATGTTTTCTTTTGATACTTTATTTTTATTAAATTCTAACTCAAATTGTTTTCTTGTCATTCCAGTAATTCTCAATATTTGCTCTATACTCATTCCTTCTAATAACATGTTTTTTGCTATTTTAACCTGATTTTTTAAAACTCCTTTGGCCTCTCCTAGCTTTTCACCTCGCTTTTCACCGCGTTTTTCTCCAATCCTTATTCCTTTTTCTTCTGCATCGTGCTTAATCATTGAAGTTGCTAATTCAAATGACATTTCCATTTTTTCTATTTCCTCCAATCTTTGATATGTTGATAAATCCATATTATATTTGTTTATTTCTTTTATAATTATTCCAAAATTTTTTTCTAATTTTTTTAAGACCATTTTTGATTTACTTTTGCTTAACTCATCTAAGTTAAAAAGTCTAGCATAGTGATAGTCTATAGAACCATATGTTTTTAAGGCCTCCCGAATATTCCAAATTTTTATTTTTGATAAATTTCCAAACTGTTCATTTATCGTTTTTTCTAGTTGTTCATATTCTTTTAAAAGTTTTGGTCTTCCTTCCTTATAATTTAGTATTAAATAAGCTTCTACTGGTTTGATTTTTTTATAATCTTTTCCTGGATTTTGTCTTGCATAAAATCCTGATATATATGTTTTTACTCTTTCTGACAAATTTTTCAAATCAGTATTTTGTATTTCTATAATCATGATTCTTGTTTTGTCCTCGATTATAAGATCACTAATTCCATATCTTAGATTTTTATTTTCTTTTGTTGGTTCTTTATTACTGTACCAAAAGAGACCAATATTTTCATGAAAGATGTCTTTCATAACTCTTTTCAGTAATTCTTTTTGTGTAAATATCTTTTTAAACATTAAGTCATACCTTAATCCGTATATTTTTTTCATATTTTCTGCCTTTCTAAGTAGAAAGAATATATCTACATTATAGTAGATAACAAAACGATTGTCAAACATCAATATTTCTTTCTTCTACTAATATTATTCGACAAAATAGTTTCAAAATCCTACTTTTTCATTGAATTTATAGTAATTTTTTAATATCTTTTTTATCAGTTTTTATGTTACTTGGAACATCAAACAAAAAAATACTATGACATTTCATAGTATTTGAGTACCTACTTAGTGGCCTTGTCACAAAGTCCGCATCATCTAAAAGACTGTTTTTCCCTTATGCTGTAAATAAATCGCTTTTATTCATGATCCAGTTTATTTTTTAATCCATCTTCCATATTAATCTTTGTTGGAATAATATATTTTGCATTTATTTTATGAGATATAAAATTTGTTATAATTTTCATTGCTCTTGATCCATCAAACCATTTTGGATTATCGCTATTTTGTCTTATTTTATCTAAAGATGTTATAAGAGCATTTCTATCATATTCATCACTCATGTCTCTTGTTATCATATATTTTTGATTTTCACTTGAATATAGTGTGTTATTCAATAGTTCATAATGAGCATTATTATACCAATATAAATGGTCTCCACCTGCTAATATTAAAATATCAGCTTCGATATCTATGTCATCAATTAGACCATCTATATGGCTATATACTTCCTCAAACGTAACTGTTGGAATGTCTTCTTTTAAACTATCAAATTTATTTGTAATATCTACAACTCCAAAACTATAATATTTTTTATCTATCATTTTTTTGTTTTTTACAAATATCAGTTCAATAGAACCTCCTCCACCAATAAAAATACAAATATTTTTATCATAATCTATATCACTATAACAGCCAAGTGCTGTATAATATGCTTCATCTTCTTGGCTAACTACTTCTATTTTCAAGTTATATTTCCTGTCTAATTCTTTATTTATGTCTTCTAACTCTTCTTTTGAAATAGTTCTAAAAATACTACATCCATAAATATGAATATTTTCGGTATACTGTAATGCTTTTTCTATCACCTCATATAATTTATTTAAATCAGATTCTGCTATGTTTGTTTCATAATTTTTTTTGAATTCAATTGTTGTGGTATTTTCATATATCACTTTATTATGTTCATAAATATGAGTTTTTGTATTATTACTACCTATTTCTATAATTCCATATTTTTCTTTCACATTATCCACTCCTTATATTGTTTATTATAGCATATTTTATTACATTATTTGTTTTTTTTATCATTTAACTTTATTTATTGATTCAAATGTATTGCATTTAAAGTAATAAATAAAGTGTTAATAAACTAACAGTTTTATATCAAATAAATGATTCCCAATACTATCAATATTGTTCCACCAATCATGGTAGATATTTTTCCTAATATTTGATGTACTTTTTTTCCACAATGTAGCCCTAGTGCTGTAAAGAAAAAACTTGTGACTGAAAATAAAACTGCACATAAAAAATAATGGTTCGTCATTGATTTTATTCCAATGCCTACTGAGAAGCTATCAATACTCACAGCAAGTCCAAAAAGGAGCATTTCTGTTTTAGACATTTTTTTGATTTGCTCTTGTTCTTTTAGGCTTTCTATAATCATTTGACAACCTATAAAAAATAAAACCATAAAAACAATCCAGTCTGGACGAATCATCAAAACTTTTAAAATCAATGTTCCTATAAACATTCCTAATAATGGCATCACGAAATGATATATCCCTACTATAAGTGCAAGTGTTTTTTGATCTCGTTCTTTCATATTCAAAGTTCCATAGGCTAAAGATAGGGAAAAAGCATCCATACTAAGGCTTACTGCAATAATTAAAATAATCCATATTGGCAATTGTCATCACCCTACTTCAATATATTATATTAATTTTTTTTTATGAAAAAAGTGTGTTTCACACACACTTTACACAATTAGATATATTTTTATAAAATGTTACTTTTTATTTTTTTATAATTTTCTTAACAATAGGAATCTTTTGGGTAATATTTTTACCAAATATAGCATCAATTGTTCCTGTTTTCCATGTAATCACTAGATATACAATTCCTCCTAAAATGGTATAAAATAGAATTACAGAAACAGAATATAACTTGCTTCCTCCTGTAATTGGAATAATGTTTTCTAGTAATAAAATGGCAAATGACATTGCAACATTGGCAATAAAACAGAATCCTGCATGTTTCCATGTTTTTTGATAATTTACTTGAAAGTCTTTTTTTAAGGTATAAAGATTCATAACAATTGTAATAAGATATCCAATAATTGTAGATGTAATTGCGCCATAATATGCTGGTAATCCAATGTAGTGGAAAAACAACATAAATGGTATGTTCATAATAGCATTAAATAATAAACCAAGAATCAAACTAATATTTACTTTTTTTAATCGATCTACTGATTGCATGATGACATTTAAGTTTAAAAAGATACTTGAGAAAATTGTCATGAAAATACTATAAGAAAAAACGTTTGGTCCAATATCGCTTGCTCCATAAAAGATATTCCAAACTGGAGCAGCTAATAGGCTAAGTCCTGTTGCCATAGGTAGTGTACAATAAATTGTGATTTGTAATGTTTTATTAATTTTTCTTCTTACTCCATCTATCTTTTTTGCAATATAATCACTTGTAATATTTGGTAGTAGACTCACTACAATTCCGTTGGCAATAGAGATCACAATCATATTTAGTTTGGAACCCCAAGTGGTTAATACGCTCATAACACCTTCTGCTGTTTCTGGATCAAAACCAGCATCATTTACTAATGTTTTGACAACGGTAAAAGTATCTACCAAACTATAAGAGGAACTTACAATACTCATTAAAATAAATGGTAATGTATAGGAAAGTAATTTTTTTCCAATTTGTTTATTGGTAATGTTTCTTTCTTCTTCTGATTCTATATAGTTATTTTTTAGTTGAAGTTTTGCTTTTTTCATTTTAATTCTTAAATAGATCAAGGCTGCTATTGAGCCTGCGGTTGCTCCAAATACAGCGATTCCTACTGCTTGTTTGATTGTTTGATTTAGAATATAAATTGAAATATAACTTCCTACTAAAATTACAATAATACGAACAATTTGTTCTATTACTTCGCTCAATGAGGAAACTGTAATATATTTATGTCCTTGTAAGTAACCTTTTCGTACACTAAGTATGGTAACAAATAAAATTGCCAATGAAGATATCCTTACTACATATGTAATTTCTTCCCAGGAATGCCCTCCTTTAATGTCTCCAATAATTAGGTGAGATAGAAATGGGGCATAAATAAATAAGATCAGGAAGGAAATGATTGACATAAAAAAAGCAACTTTATAGGCCATTTTAAAAGCTCTCTCTTTTACTTTATGATACCCTAACGTATCATATTCACTGACGATTTTACTAATCGCGAGTGGTAATCCGACTGTTGAAAGAGTTAGAAATAGTGTGTATAAACTATAGGCATATCCATATAAGGCTCCTCCACGTTCACCAATAATCGCATGAAAAGGAATTACGTAAAGAATTCCTAGTATTTTTCCAATAATGATACAAATTGTAGCTATAAAAGCTCCTTTTAAAAATGTTTCTTTTTTCATAACATCTTCCATTCTGTTATTATTATACCCCGTTTTTGATTTTTACTCAATAGTTATTATCAAAGGAAAATTTGTCTTTTTTCTTATCATCGTTTAAAAAAGCAGTTTTATACTGCTTTGTGGTATCCAAAAATTAATATCCTTTCTATTGTGCTAGAATCCAACCTTCGTATCCACCATTTATATGTATGGTTCGATATCCTAAGTTATTTAATATTTTACAAACTGATATGCTTTTTTTTCCATAAGTACAATAAATATAGTATGTATCTATTCGATTCAAATAATCGCTTGGTCGTGCAATTAATTTTTCAAATGGAATGTTTCTGGCATTTGGTATATGATTGTTATTATAGTTTTCCACACTTCTTAGATCAATTACATTTGGGTTGGAAAGTTTCATGAAGTCTTCTATAGAAATATTTGGTATCATTTTTAATCACCTATTATAATTTATGATATCGAGTCATTTTTATAAAGGATAAAAGCACAAAAAAATACTTTTATATTGCATCACTCTTATCATAAAAGCAGTAAAAAAATAAAGTCTTCATAAATAATATTATCAAAAGAAAAAACCTTTATTTTAAATAAATAAAAGGTTTTTCATATCTATTCATCTTCATCATAGAAGAAGTCATCAAAGAATTGATCATCTGTTACAAATCCCATTGGAACTTTTTGTTCTACTTCATTTTTTTGTTGTTCTATATCTCCTACAATTTGATTGGTTGGAATGTTTAGTTCTGCTATGTTTTCCACAGGAGTTGTTGAAGTAAATTCTTCTTTTTTATTTTTTTCCACTGGTTTTGTTGATTGATTTTCTGAAATCACTGGTTTTTGTTCTACTGTTTTTAAAGATGGTATTGTTTTTTCCACAGGGGTTGTTTGTAAATTGGGTTGATTGCCTAATACAGGTTGTGGATTTACTGGTTTTTGTTCTATAGTAGGTACTTTTTCTACATTTTCGATTACTGGTTTTTCCGTAATCGGTGTTGATTCTACATTTTCTTTTTGTACTGTGTCTGTAGTTACATTTTGGTTCATTGCTGGTGGAGTTATTTCTTTTGCTGCTGTTCCTTTTTCTTGTGCTTCCTTTTCTCTTCTTTCTTCTTCTTCTAATTCTGCTATTTTCGCATCTATTCGTTTTACCAAATCGTCTACATCTAGGCCTCCTGATTTCGGTGGTGTTGGTGGTACTCCTGGGGCTGGTTTTGGAGGTACAAATGGATTAAATCCGCCTGGTGCACCTTTTGGTGCTGGAGCGCTTCCTAACATTTGATTGATTTTTTCTTCCTTTTTCTTTTCCACATATCCTTTAATGTCAAATGTTTGAACTGGTATTTTTTCACGTTGTGGATAAGTAGCTTTCGGATAGTGATCTCCCCAGTCCATTTCAAAGTTTGGTGTCAATTTTGTTTTAAATGGCATCATACGAATACGAAGTACAATTGTTTCCCATTGTTTTAAACGTTGTAGGTCACTCACTGTAACTAGTGGTGTAGAGTTTGTTTTTTCTTTTTCTTTTGATTTTACTTCTCCACACATTTTACTAATTTCTTCTAGTGCACTTAATTCTGTACTGATTAAATAAATAATGTTTCCACAGTTTCCTTTTATGGTTTCTCCATTTTCTTTTCCGTATACTTCATAAAGCTGAGCAAAGTTTTGGATAATGAAATTAAATCTCATGTTTCTACTTCTTGCCGCTGTTACCATGGTAGTTGCATCCTTTAAAGGTGGCATATTGGCAAATTCATCTAGAATGAAGTTGGTACGATATGGTAGTTTTCCACCACTTTCTTGTGCTACTGAAATCAATGTTTCATAACATTGTTTTAAGAAAATTGTTACCAATGAATGATATGTTTTCTTTTCGTCTTGAATAACAATAAATACAGCAGTTTTATTTTTTCCAATATCTCTCATATCAAAATCACTATGAGATAACATTTCTGATAAGTTTTCACGTGATGAAAATAGTTTTATTTTTTGTTTGAAAACAGATAATATACTTCCTTTTGTTTCGTTTGGCGCCATCAATGTACTTGAAGCATTAATATATGCTGGTCCTGCTGGATCTTTATAGCTAAAATATTCTTTTACATAGGTTGTTGCTCCAAATTTTTCTTCTCCTAGTGTTGTCATTAAATTGATACTATTTAAGTTGATTTGGTCTTCTGTTGCGTCATCAAATAAGGCAAGTGCTAGTCCTGAAAAATAATCCGCTGAGGTTTTTTCCCAAAATGGGTCCTGTGATTTTGAGTTTTCATCATATAGGATATTGAGGGCTAAATCTTCTAGTAATTCTGTTGCTTTATCTGAGTTTCCATTTTTATATAAACTATATGGAAGTGATAATGGATTCCATGCGTTTCCTTGTTGTGGATCACGGAAGTTCAACAAAACGATGTTGTATCCTTTTGCTTTTAGCATCTCTGCTGTTTCTTCATAAATTTCTCCTTTTGGATCGGTGACAATCATTGAGTCTCCCTTTTTTGAGAGAAGATGTACCATTGGAAGTACTGTTGTCTGAGTTTTTCCTGCTCCTGTAGAACCAATAATCAAATTGTGGTATTCGCTGTTATCTACCCATACTCCTTTTGGAGACATAATAACAGGTAGTCCTGCTGCGTTCGTTTCTTTTTCTAATGGATCTACTAGTTGTAGTTCTTTTTTCATTTCTTTTTCTGTTGCCCATCTTGCATATCCTTTTTCTTTTTTGGCTTCCGCTTTGACTCCAAATCCTTTTTCACGATCAAAGAAATATGAGGATACACTAGTAAATATGGCTACTAAAGAACCTGCAAAAAATAATAGGGTTGCTGCTAAATAGTCTGGTCCAAATGCTGGAAAAGGATTTAGTCCATGTAAGGTTGCGGTATCTGCAAAGGAAGAGATGTTTAATATCGCAATTGCAACAAAATATAGTAATACAATGCAAAATATTACAAAAATTAATATATCCTTTGGTTCTGCTTTAAATTTCATTTTCATGATTCTTCATCTCCTCTTTTTAAAATGTCACAATCTTTGGCTGAATGATACATATTTTTTTCATATTCAAATAGTGTATGACATGTTCCTATTTGATCAAAATAAATTTTTTCAAATATGAGTTCGTATTTTTTGTCTTTATTGATATCAATAATTTCTTTTATGTTTAATGCTGCTACACTATACATATCCTTTGAAATATCATTAATTAATATTTCTTTTTTTCCGTTTTCTTTAATATAAGCAATGGAGAAATAGGTTTCTTGGTCTTCTGTTCCTAATGTGTTTGAAATAATATAAATGGTTTCTTTTTTTCCATCATTGTTCAAGTCAAGCTCTATTTTATTTTGTTTTGTATATACTGGTTCAAATTGGATATCTTGTTCTTTCAATAGTCCTTTTGCTTCTATTTTTTCTGAATTAGACATTTCTTGAATTTCAAAATCTAATACCTCAATGTTCATGTTTCCACGATAAGCAAAAAAGTTATCTTTTAGTGTTAATGGTTGATTGTTTTGATCAAAGGCATACCATTTTTCAAAATTATATTGTAATATCCCATCGTATAAAAATTTATGATCCCCATATACTTTATAGGATTTTCCTAACATGCTATCTGGATTCTTTTCTTCATTTTTCCAATAGCCATTTTCATAATGCCAATATGTGTATGGTTCCATCAATATATCTACATAATACCATTTATTTTTGACTTGGTCTACTCCAAACAAAGCTATCATAATAATCAAATAAATAGCAAGAATCGATATCACAATGAGTATTTTCTTTTTATTGCTCATACTATCCCTCTAATCTGTTTTCTTATAATATCCAAATTGTACAGTTCCCCCTGGTTTATATCTACTCCAAACAGTAGTAGCATCACTAGCAGGATCAGAAATTAATATGTCTGTATTACTAACACCTAACACTGCTACCCAGTGTTGTCCTGGTTCTTCTGTTCCATTTGCTTTTACCTGAAGCGCAAGATAATATCCTTGATCCAAATATCTTTTTACTGTTGCGATTTTATTCGTTTTAGATCCTGATAGCCGAATTTTTCCTATGAATTGAAAATTTGGTGTCATACCTGAAGTCTTTGGAGAATTCCAAATCCAATTATTACCACTAAAGCCACCATGTTGTTTTAGATAGGTTACCATTGTCCCAGGATTAAAATTATCGATTGTTACTTGTGTTCCTGAATAAGCAATTAATTTAGCTACTGAAGTTGCAAGACAACCTACTTGATGAATGGTTTTTGTACCGATCTTAATGCTTCCCCATTCTTTATCCATTTGTCTCCAACTGATGAAGTCCCCAGTTGCACCTGTATTACAATTGTCATTAGAAGAATAAGTTCCATTTCCTTTCAATTCCCACATTCCACTGTTGATTTTATTGATTACTTCTGCTTGAATAACAGCAGTACTATGATCTCCTGTTGCGGATCTTCTTGCTGGATCTAATACATGAATTTTACCATCTGCAGTTACAGAAGATAGTACAATAAAATGACCGCTTTGTGTTGCAAATAAGCCACTTCCTCGAACAGATACGATAATATTGCTTCCACTTTTTAGAATTTTTACAACATTATCTATATTTCGTTCGCTTGGTGGAATTACTCTTGATTGTATTTTAAATGTAGATTGAGTTAATGGATCTAATAAGAAAGCGTTATTGGTTCCTAGCCCTGTCACTCGATATTTTCTAGAACCATTTGTATCATTACAAATATATTCAGCCATTTCTTTTGGTGTTGTCACTCTCCCTGTCAAATTTTGAACTACCATCGAAAATGCAGTTGGTAAACAACCAGATGATTTTACAGTTGCCCCATTTGTACAATAAGGTACTGCTGCATAATCATTTTGATTATAATACGCTAAATTCCCTGAATTTGCAACACTTCCTGTGCTTGTATTTCCTGTACAAGAAGATTCTAGTTTTAATTGTGCACCCTCATCATAAGTAGAAACAAGTGCTTGATAAGCATCTTTTCCTGCTTTCGCTGCGGCAGTCCATTTATTTTGTCTCACATTTGTATAAGAGGCAACAAAAATATTTCCATTGAGTGTTAAAACTTGCCCTGTCGTTTCACTTACTGCTTTTCTAATATCGGAATCAGCATCGATTGGTGGTTTAGAATGACCAGGTTTGGTTGTAGTGCCAGAATGAACAGTTCCATTGTTCCCATTCCATGAGCAACCTTTATCAGGATCACAATATACTTGATCACTTTGACAGTTTCGTATTGGTATAATCCATTGACCATCTTTTTGATATATTTGCAAATACTTAGTCCCCATCGCTCCACCACGAGTCAAAACCCAGCTTCTAGCTGCTATTGCTTGTGCTTTTAAGGATTCTAAAGGTGCTGCCCCATTTTCGGCATATGTAACACCTGTGATGTATTTCTCAAAATCCACTAATTCTTCTCCTGGAATTGGTTGGCCTTGAACTCCATCTTTACATTGTAATAATTGTACTTTAATATTACTAATGGTTTGTATTTCTCCACCTTTGACTTTGGTTTTATAGCTACAATTCCCATTGGCAACAGCACAAACATTTTTATTTAATCCTTTTACTAAATATTCATATCCATCTTTGAAAAGATAGATATCTTTTTTCATAGATTTTCGTTTGCTTAAGTATTCTTCGTGTTTTTCACTTAAGTCCTTAACTGCTTTTGGAAGCTGTTTTTTATATTCTGTAGGTAGGAAATTTGCCATCAGGTAAGTTACATAAGTTGAAGGTACTTGTTCTGCCTGTTCTTTACTTCTATATTTTGGATAAGGATTTTGATCAAATTCCATTGTATATAATTTGTCTTTTTCGTCTACATCAAGACTCCATTCATACCATTCTCTAGTACTCCATCCTGTAAAGTTTCCTTCTTCGTCATGTTGTGCAGTACAGGTTCCATTGACGGAACGTTTTACCATATGTTTGGCTAATATTCGTAGTTTGCTCATTTTTCCAATAGAGATATGGGGAGTTGTTACATAATGATATCCTACAATGTAGCAACCTTCTGCTTCAGTACTTCCTTTAAACCACTCTATTGATTTTTGGTCTCCAATATCTGGATACCAAGATAGGTTCCCAAAAGTATCTCCTTCTGTTACTTCATCTAAATCCTCTTCTGCTTCTGAGTTTATAAACATACTATTTTCAAAGTCATCATTATAAAATACAGTCGATAATAATAATGGAATATCTAATTGAATGGTTTTTCCGTCCATTCCTTTTCCCCTAATGTAAGTATCATTTAATTTTTCTATTTTTTCATAGAATTTTTTTTCTTTTTTGGCGTTTAATGTTTGATCGGAACAAAATAGACATTCTAAGCTAAGCGTATTGGTAACACGATTCCAAAATCCCTGTGTTACTCCTAATACGTTAGAAATCATATCTCCACCTTTAATAATGGGACTGATTACAATTAACATAATGATCACGATAGTAAAGAATATAAATATTGCTGGCAATATTGGTATTAAAAATTTACCTATTTTTATTGTTTTTACTATACTTCTGATTGGATCTCTATTTTCATTCATGTCTATTTCACCCCAATACTACTATAGTCCTCCACCTGTTCCAAATGAGTCTAATTCTTGCTCTGTTGCGATAATATTGATTCGCATTCTTCTACTTCCACAAATAAATAATGCTTCTCCTTGATTGTAACGTTTAATGCTTTCTTTTTCATTATCATTTAAATCAACTAATAGTGATAAATCTTCTACTGCTTGCTTTTTTAATCCCATAATGAGATAGTAAGCTGCATTGTCAAAAATCGCTTTTCCTTGAACAATAAGTGCTGGATCACAGAAATCCGTTGGTTGTTGTGTAATAATAATGGTCCCTGTGTTGTATTTTCTAGCACGTCTTTGCACTTGAGCTAAGAAGTCTGCTCCAAGTGTGTTATTACCACTTAATAATACATGTGCTTCATCTACCATTAAAATGGTATTTACACTTGAGTCTAGTGTTAATCCCCAAGCATATTTTAAAATATTAAAGAATAATGCATTTTTAATATTGGTATCTGCATTCATTAATTCTTTGATGTTAAATACAATAAAGTTACTTCTTGGTGTGATTGTAGTATGGCCATCAAAGTAATATTTTAATTCCTTGACAATTGGACGAATTTTAAGTTCTAATTCTTCCATAATATCACGTTCGTGGGTTTTTTCTGGCATTGCGTTTAATCTTCCACGAATCGTTGCGTATACGTCTTTAAATGTTGGATAATCTTTTGATGTAAATTTTGTAAAATCTGTATTAAAATCAATTCCAAACCGACGATATGTTTCTTGGATTACTTCACTATAAAGTGTTAAAACGTCTTCTTTGATATGTGGATCATAATATTTTATAAATGCTTTCAGCGTTTGAAGGGTTCTCGTCAATACTGTATAACCCAAACCATTTTTGAGTTCATCTTCATCAGCATCTAATACAACTTCTAATGGATTAATCATTCCAAATTCTCCACCTTTACCAAGATCGATAAAGTCTCCTTGATATAATTTTGTCATGCCTTCTAGTTCTCCTTCTGGATCTATTACGACAATTTTATGATTATTTCTTATATGTGTACGAAGCATTAGTTTGGCTGCTGTTGATTTACCACTTCCAGATGTTCCTAAAATAATTAAGTTTGCATTATTTCGATTATGTTCTTTTTTTATTTGGTATAAAAATTGATTAAATAAAATGACTCCTCCTGAAAAGTCCACTCCGAGTAATGTTGATAATCCTGGATCCTTAATGCTATCAAAAATAAATGGATACATAGCAGCTATGGTAGGTGCTGGAATAGGTGTTCCAATTCTGTCTTCAATATCTTGTTTTGGAAAGATTGGAAGAATTGATTTCAATACTTTTTCTTGCTCAAATCGAAGTGGGACTGCTCTTAATTCCATCGCTTCTAGATAATTTTTTACTTGAAGTTTTTTCATTGTTAATTGTTCTTCTGAATCAGCAGTAATCATAATGTGCATTTGAAAGTCATAAATTTTTGCTTGTGTAGCTGCTAGTTGTGAAATAAATTGTTCTAATGATTCGTAATCTTGCCGAATTCTCTCTTGAATTGTTCTATCGTTTTCTTCTTGATAACGCATTTTTAAATCGGCTATTTCTTTATTTAACATTTTTGTGATAATACTAAAAGGTAGTGGAATATGTTTAATTACTACTTTAATTCCAGACATACTTGTTAAACTAGATAAATATCCTGGTTGAATATATTTTGGATATGAAATCACAGTTAAAATAGTTGCATATTTGTCACTAATAATAAATTCTGAAGATTTAAACTCCAATCCTTTTGGAGCTATTTGACTTTTAATATCCATTATCCAATCACCGTCCCAAATGTTGATGTTTGTCCACCATTTAAAAAGTTATCTAAGATAATTCTTAAATCATCATTTGTTGTTTGTTTTGAAGATAATCCTGCGTTCGCAAAGTTGTTTACTAAATTTCTAATTCTTTTTTGGATGAGTTCATCATCTTTACTTTTAAATAATAGATAATATTCCGTATCTACGATATTATTATTCATGAACATATTCGCTTTATTAATATCTTCATTAATTAATTTTCTAATAATTGGGCTGTTTACTGAGTTATATAGTAATTGTAATTGTGATAGATAAACATTAATATCTACTGGTCTATCTGCACAGATCACCCAAAATTCATAGTCGATGGTATTATATACTGTTCTAAGATTGGCAATCACTGCATTTTGGGCGCTATAGTCCATGATAAAGATATTTCTTGGCATAATTTTGATTCCAGTTACTTTTTCGTTGTTGTCTAAAATAATCATTCCATTCATAATACTTTTGATTGGAACGAAGTTGTCGTTGGTATATTTACTTTTGACTGTTTTCTTTTTCATTACTAAAGCACCATCCTTTCCATACATATTTTTGACGGTTTGAGAAAAACACTATGACATTTTGTAAAATTGTAAATATATTGTGATAGTTTGGAACTGGCATTACTAGAAAGCCAGTTACACAAGCTGGGGCTAACACAAGAATTGTTATCCATAGTGAATTCAGGTCAAATATCATTAACATAATTAATGTTACAGTTAATCCTGTTCCAAACATAATTAAATCAAATGGTCTAAATAAGTTAAAGATCAACATTGATTTTTTGGAGTTGGCTGGTATTAGGTATCCATTCATTTTGTATCACACTTCCCTTTCTATCTTCGATTTCTATCATCTAAATCTCGGTCATTCAGTATTAGTCCAGATGGAGTCGTAATATCTCCATTGTCATTTCTTCTAATTGGAACACCTCCTGCAGTATCGCTATTACCGCTTCTAGGAGCACTTCCTGATGGCGTTTCAATTGTGATATCCTCTGGTGCAGAGGCATATTTGTCTAATAATGAATTGACATCTCTTGTGGCAGCAGGATCGATATGACCATATCTTTCAAGTTGTGATTTTTCTGTAGATAAATCATCGATTTCTCTATTAATATTGGTCACTAAACTATTTGCTTCTTGAGCGGCTACACGGTCTTCAAAGTGTCTTGCTACATCTTCGTATTCTCCTGTATATGTGCTTGCAATTTCTTGTTTTACTCTTGCAATATTTTCCATTGCTGCTGCTCTTTCTGCTTCTGATTTATTTTTATCATCACGAATTTTTACTTGATTAGAATAATATCCTGCTTTTTGTAAGAATGCTTGTCTTTCTGGTTCACTTAGTTTTGATAATGCTTGTGAAGATCGTTGCATCTGATGGTAAGCTGCTTCTTGACTTACTTGAGCTGCTGTTAATCTGGCGTTTGCATTATCTCTTGCTGATTTTACTTGTGCCAAACGACTTTTTACTGATCTTCCTGCCATCATATTTATTGGATTTAAGTTTCTCATTTCTCGATTTGTCATTTGTTTAAATACTGAGTTCATTGAATTTCCAAATGCCTTCGGAGCTTGAGCTCCTGGTTTCGCTCCCATCATTCCTACTTTTGATGCAGATTCACGAGCTCCAGATAGTCCTCCTATTGCTCCTGATAATATTCCTTTTTGTCCAACTTCTCTTCCTGCTTTCACACCAGCGTAAGCTCCTCCTGCAAATCCTGCAAGTCCAGTTCCTACTGCTCCTAAAATTGGTGTTTCTCTTAATCGGCTCATTGGGTTTAGGTTTAGACTTGAGTCTAATTTTAATCCAAAGATATCTTTTAATAAGTCTGGTATTTTTTTAACAAATAATAAAATTCCAACAATAATAAATACTTTTGCAAGTGAGTGTGTTGTTCCAATATCAGAGTTATACATAAGGGCTGAAATTAATGAGATTCCAAAATATACAGCACCTAATCGGACAAATAAATCTAAATATGTTGAGATCACTTGTTTTATCCATTTGTTAAAAATTCCACTCTTTGCTGAGTTCGGATCAATATATGAAATAATTGGAATTGGTGAAATAAGTTCTAGAAATCCAAATTTAACTGTTCGTATAGCAATATCAAAGCAGAAGCTTAAAAATAGTAGGGCTGCTAAGATTCCAATTGCGGTTGATACTAAAAATTTGTAATCTACTCCATACAGATCTCCATTCGCACTTTTCTGCATAAAAATTGGGTCTCCATCTATTTCTTTATGAATTAAATCGTAAACGCTTCCTTGATTTTTTGCGGCTACATAGGCAGCTCCTACTCCTGGTGTGGCGAAGAATTGATCACAAGCTTGATTCATTGTTTCATCATCTTCAGATACACCTCGTGCTATTAATTCGGAGCAACTTCCTTCTTCTCCTCCATCATCGATTTGATAGAATGCTGTAAAAATGGCTACTTTGATTTCCTCACCTACTTTTCGTTTATCGATCGGTTCTTTTGTTCCATCTTTATATACTCCATTTCCTAAAATTAATTTACTCATAACATCGTCATCTTTTATCAAGGCGGTTTGTACTTCTCTAAGAACTCGAAAAGCGGTTGGTGTTGCAACGATTAAAAGCAATACGACCAAAATGTTTACGATCATCTTTTTTCCACCTTTGGATTGATCTTTGAATTCATCTGGATTGACGATATATTTTATGAGTGAAAATGATACTTTAAATAGCATAAACAATCCAAGCAATGCATAAACTCTAGATGCGAATTCACTAAAAAATTGATCATCAAAAGGTGTTGCTTGTGCAATATCTATTAATAAGTTATAAATCGAAGAAACCAAACTATATACAACAGAGTCAATTGTTCCTAATAATCCTACAAATAGTTTTCTAATCCAGCCCATTATCTCACCTCTATATTATTTTTCAAAATCTGTAAATTTCAACAAATACATTATATCATTATATCATAAAATTACACAATATTTTAATTAAATTGTTTGTTTTATTTTTTTCACAAAACAACAAAAAATGATATATGATGATACTGGTTATAATTCTATATTTTATTTTTGCTATCCAAACAGCTAAAACATTTATTCTGTTTTTCCTTATGATTCAGTTTCTGTCATCAAAGTTAAAAACAGTAATATAATATTGCAGAAAAAAAATAAAATGATTTTTTCATTTTATTTATAATATACAGAATGTATCACTACCTGGTACAGTTCCAAACGTACCAAATATTATTTTTAATAGTGCTGGTATCAGCAATAACACTGCTGCCATAGCAATACGAATAACCAATTTCTTTTGAGCTTTTTTTAATGAGTCTGCTTCTCCTGATAACATAGCACCTACAAAATCTAGCATGCCAAGGATAATCGCTAAAATAATTCCTCCTATTTGTAAATAAGTAAGTCCTGTTTTTAGATATTCTGTTATTTTATCTCCTAGTAATGTTTCACAGTTTGCATCCACTATTGGTACTTCTTCTGATGGGTTTGAAGGATTCACACCTTCGTTTATGTTTTGATCTAAGTCATCTAGTTTATCTTGGATTTGATCATCTAAATCTTCATCAGAAGTAATGTTATTATATTCTTCCTGTGATATTTTTCCCGCTTGAAGATCTTGTTCCGCTTTCTTTTTTAATTGTGTTGCACATGTTTTTGCTTTGGCTTTTATTTTTACTCCAAAGTCTTTATATTTATTTTTATATGCTCCATTTTTCATAAACTCTGGCAATTTATTATCATATAAAAAGTTATGACTAAAATCATTTGCCACTTCATCTAATACTCCATCTAGTTTATTTGGATCTACAGAATAGCCTGTACTGTCTGCAAGATTCTCACAGGTGACACTATTTATTTTCTCTGTTGTGTATTTATCGAAATAGGTATTGATTTGTTTATCCATTGTATAAATGAGTTTAGAATTATCTTTAAACGAGGTTCCCATATTACTTTTTTTATGGCAATATGTTTTATCACCTTTTAATTTTTTTGTGCTATCTAGACATAACTCCTGACTGAGTCCTGCTCCACTTCGATCAACATAAGCGCCTGCTGGGCATGTTCCTTTATTTTGCAAATTATTTTTTATACTGTCACTTTCATAAAATATATTTTTATCTGGCAGTTTTCCACCTGATTCTGATCGGCTTGTCACGAATGGATGATGTTCAAAATACCAAACGTATTTCCAACTATTTCCCTTAAAGTAATAATAAGCATAAGCATGATATCCATCAGTTCCTGGATTACTCCATTCACACACTTTAATACATGTATGATCATTTACACAAGATTCGTCTCCCTTTTTAGGACTCTTTTGTTCACCTTCAAACATTGGTGAATCGGAAGGATCTGCAAGGGCGATAAGTGGGAATGCAAAAAAACAGATAATGATTAAAGCGGGTATCATTCCCTTCCATTGTTTTATTGAACGCCATATCGATGTTTTCATCTATATTTCCCCCATTCTGTAAATTTCCATAACACTTGTAGTATAACATGAATTAGAATAATTGTAAACAAAAGAAAAAGATCAAATGATCTTTATTCTGCTTTATAGTGGATAATCGCATCAATGCAATTCCAAAGTTCTTTGCCTTCGCCATTTCCTCCTATAATTCCAACTACTAAATCCACTATCACAATAATAAAGTACACGATGGCTGCGGTTAGTAGTCGTTTTAAAAATAGTTTTTGACCTTTTTTGATTTCTTCTTCTTTTTGAGCAATGACCGATTTCCCTAAATCTAACATTCCCCATATGATTAACAAAATTGGTACTACTATTTTAATAATGTTAATTATTGTCGCAATTAAATGTGCAATGTCCCCTGGAAAAGCTTCTATTCCAAAGGCACTACATGCTGTAATATCCGGATAATCAGAATTCATATGATCCCTCCTTCATTAAGCAAAGTTTATTGTGGTTTTGCACTATTAATTCTTCCATTCACATTTTTCAGCACTATTGATAAAACAATTAATACAGTCCTTCACATTGGCCTGATCTGTATCAGTAGCTACAATTCCTACAATTACTTGTACAATTACAACGATAAAGAATACAATCGCTGCTGCAACTAAACGCTTAATAAACGTTTGTTGTCCTTTTTTGATTTCATCTTCTTTTTGAGCGATAACAGCCTTTCCTAAATCTAACATTCCCCATATAATCAATAAGATTGGGACAATTATTTTGATTATATTTACAACACTTCTAACCACCTTTGCAATTGTTTCAGTTTCACTTGGCATATCACATGCTAATACATTTACTAAATCTAACATAATTTTACCTCCCTAATAAGTTCAATATACTTTAAAATCTATATTTTGTCAACATTTATACATTAAATAGACCTAAAATACTTCTTTTTTTCTGCTGTTCTTCCCCAATCTGTTGTTTATCAAACCCTAAACGAACTAAGAAACGATTCAGTGCCATAATTTCTTTTTCTCTTTCATCTAACGGGGGCATATTATAGTATACTTTTAATTTTGATTCATATTCAAAATCTAATACATCTTTTGCACTTAATAAGCTTTGATTGAGTACTACTTTTTGATCCCTTAATTCTTTTAGTATTTTTGGTTGTATCATCATTAATTTATTTAATTTGATCATAGAAGGTTCTACTAAGTAAATAACTGTGTGCGCTAAAGACTCAGCAACAGCACTTTCGTTTAAGTCTAATAGAATTACATCTGCGTTACTATACTTTGCCAATAATCCTCCAATTTCCCCACTGCTTACACTAATTAGTTGCCTATCTGGGAAGTAATGAAAATCTTGTTTATCTACTTCTATAGCAATGACATTGTAATTTTTTTCTAATTGTTTTTTCATCATGTACACCAAAGTAGTTGCTCCTGACTGTTTAGTGACATTTTTAACCCCTATGATTCTTACTCCATGAGAAGGTTCATAGCGTTCTATTATCTGTGTTTCTACTTTATTATCTAACTGATGAATATGTGCGACATCACGATAACTATTTGGATGTTCATATAAATACTTAATTCCTTCTACATTCTTAGTAAAATTGTAAATTCCCATAGAAATCAATTTTGACAAATATTCAGAAGAAGTACTATCTGGTGATTCATCCAACAATAATATGACTTTATCCATATCTAATGAAATAGACAGTTTTTGTAAATTTCTAATATCTTTATAATTTTTAATCGCCGTAATATCTAAAATCATTCTTTGAAAAAAGAAATTTTCAAACTGAGCAATTAATTCTTCTACTTCAAATTCTCCTTCTACTCTTTTAATCACATCAATATCTAGGCTTTGAAGTAATGTTTGATATTTATTTGCTACGATTACATTCATATGATCACCTTTCCTTTTATACATTCAAATCGTATATTGTTCTAGTATCTCCATTTACTGGGAATTCTAAAATTCCACTCAATAAAGGAATTTCAAATCGGATATAAATTGTTACAGAGTAATAAACTCCTCGATCTGTGTTATTAGAATATACACAATAAAAATATTTATCGCTTTGTTCTAATAATTCCCCATTTCGGTCTGGACATTGTTTATTTTTAAAAGCAGATCTAGGTCTATATCCACTTTCTTTTAAAACAGCATCAATTTTTTCAATTGCTTCATTATCATATCCACGATTGTTTTCAATAATACTTACAATCTTATTTTTAGCTTTAAATCCCTTTGAGTAACTTAGTGAACTAATCAAAATTAGTAAAACAAGTACTACAAAAACAATCACAATATTGTAAAGAAATGTATTTCCTACTGCACTTCTCATTTTACCAACTCCTAATCATAGTTACATTGCCAATTACTCATTTCATGAATTCCAGTCGTTTCTGTATAAATTGGGATTTTTATAAATGTTGTAAGAATTGGAAAATCAATCGTAATAAAAGTTGTTACTCCATAACGATATTTATATTGATCATTTTCATCACAATAAAGATAAACGCAATAAGAATGAGCGGGATCCTGAGCATATAATTTTGATCCTCTTCTAGTTTTACAAGTAGCACCATCAATATGACGATATCCCATTGTTTTCAATAATGATGATATTTCATTTTTTGCTAAATCGTTATATCCTTCGTATTTTTCAATAATTCCAACAATACGACTATTGACTTTAAAAGCTTTGAAATAGCTCATGGTACCAGCAATGATCGCAAATACCACCACAATAAAAATCGCAATAATATTATACATGAATGTTGATCCAATACTCTCCCTCATGAGCTATTTCACTTCCTTTTCCCTTTTTATTTATTGTCTGTTCCATTGATGCAATCTTGATATGTTGCAGCATCATATGTTCCATTTCCACCATCAGTACAATTGTTTCCACTCCATTTTCCACCTGATTCTAGGCAACATGATTTTTTAGCTGTTCCCTTCATCATATTACCAATAAGTGGGGTTGCTACTGCGGCTACAATTGCAATAAGTACAATGGCAATTACTGTTAAGTTTGCCTCTCCTGCAGCTTCTTTCATTCTATCTCACCACCTTTACCATCAACGTTATTATATCACACCTAATATTATGGAATCAAGTAATTATACATTCATCATCATCATCATTGACGCAAGCAATAGAAGTAATGTTCCTCCTCCTGTACATGCCAACATAACCATGGTTTTGTTTTCCATTTTTTCAAGGCGTTCTTTGTATTTCTGCTCTCTTGATTTATTTTGAAGAGTAGAAACAGTTCTTGCAAACATCATTAGTTGTTCTTGTTTGTTTTCTTGAGATCCTAATCCTAAACGATACAATAAACGCATCATACGCATAGAATCTCTTACTGGATATTCTTTAGCAAAATCCATATATGGATCGACACTCATGTCTCCAGCTTCAATTTTTGCTACCAATGTTTTTAATCCTGGTTTAAATATATCCGGTGCGGTTTCAATCGATTTTGCAAGTGCGACTGGTACTGTGTAATGTTGAATCAAGATCTCTAAACTTTTTAAATAATATGGTAACATCAAATTTATTTTGTGCAGATTTGCTTTATAATATCCTTTTAATTGTGTATAAGGCATTTTAAACGCCAAAAATCCAAGGATAAAACAAATGAGCACTTTTACAAAACTAATGTCAGATAGAAAGAAGAAGAAAGCAACCGCAATCACTAATATTCCATCTCGTACTCTAGCTGTAAATAATTTTTCAATATCGTAATTATCTCCATATTTTACACTTAACAAAAATTTATAGTCATCTTCCATTAAGAAGCGTAAATATGGTTCTGTATCACTAATAAATTTTTTGGTATCTATTTTTTGATTTATGTGAAATATTGCAAAAAAGATTAAGGCAATTATTATAAACATCATATTATTCAGCACCTACATTCTCATTATAATATTTTTCTCCATTTAATAGGAAATATGTATTTAGTATAATAATACCATGTAGTAATAATACTACCCACCAAACATCTAGCATTGCAATATATGTTTCAATTCCAAGTAGAATTTGAATCATCATCACCATTAAATAAAGAATGATACCAAATTGTAAAAACTTTTTATGGAAAGCAGCTCGATCCATACGGTCACGATAAACGTTTTCAACAAGCATATCAATATCTAATGACATATTTTCTAGTGAAGTTCCTGAATCTCTAGAACCTTCATTCGTAATTTGTAAAAATAATTGATGCATGTTTTTCACAATATAAAAATCGTACTTGCTGTTCATATAGTCTAATGATTGATTGATTGTACCATTTTCATAAGCCAAATCAATCATCATCTTTACATCGCTTTTGACTGGGTCTTCTAATACACCAGATTCATAAACTCCTTCAAGAGCTTTTACAAAAGATTGAGTAGTCGCAAATTCCATTATGGTATTTGTCGTATATACTTGAATTTGTTCAAATATAAATTCACTATATAATCTTTTGCATCTTAAGTAAGTCAAATAAGGAATTACCATAATTGCACAAGCAACATAAACAATAGAAATTACTAAGTTATAAAAATAAAGGTAAGAAATTATGGCTGCTCCTGCTGCAAATATAGCAACTTGAATTGTATATTGTCTTGGTGTATATTCTTGACCTAAATCTTTTACTTTATCCCTTACGACTTTAAAAGAGAAAGGAGCATATTGATTATATAAATTTGTGGTACTTTTCACAACATATTTGTAGACGCTTTCTCCTGTATTTTTACGGTAAATCATGACAAATATGAGAATCAATATAATAGCGACAAAAATGATAAATGTCATACCTATTCCTCCTTTTATTCAAATAATATTTCAGCTTGTGCTGTTTCTTGTTTTATTGGTTCTACGTCACTTTCTTCTACTTTAATAATATCTTTTGGCAAATACACACCTTGTGCATCTAGATAGTCAATTAAGTAAGAACTTGGTTGTTTTCTGTAAACATTTCCGGTAGTTGTTTTACGATAAATCGTATTGTAAATAGCGTTGTTGTCTTTGTCTACATAAAATTCAGTTACTTCTCCAATTTCACGTATAAATCGTTTTGTTTCTTTATCTTGATAACCTCTTATGTAAACTCCAATTTGTATATATCGATAGATTGATTTTAAGAATTGATCAATATCTTGGTTTGTTTCTAACAAACTATACATACGATTTGGTATAGAGGCTGCTTTGTCTGCGTGAATCGTAGATAAGATATAGTGCCCAGAAGAAATTGAGTTCCGAACCGCTAAAACGGCTTCAGCACTTCGTACTTCTGACAGTAAAATCCATTTGGGATTTTGTCTCATACAAGTAACCAATACATCAGAATAAGATGCAATATTATTGGTTTTCATTGAAACGATATCTCGATGTGGGAAAATTCGATCTAAATGTAATTCTAAGGTATCTTCTATTGTAATTAATTTTTCGTTTTCTGCGGTTTTTGAAGCTAAATATTTAACAAATTCTGTTTTTCCTGACCCTGTTTCTCCACATACAATAATATTACAATGTCCTTGAACACATTTTACTAAGAAATCATGGATATCTAATGTGATGTATTTATCAGCAAGAATTTTGTCTTTTTCTAGACGAATTTTTGCTGGAGTTTTACGAATAACTACAGCCACTCCGTTTTTAGCTACAGAATCGTGAACAAAATTAAGACGTAATTCTGCACTTTCTGCATCTAAAAATGGATGAGCCATGTTAAACGTTTTTCCCATGGCGTTAGAACATTGGAACGCTAGTTTCTCCATAAAAGCATTATTGATGGCAGGATTTTCTTCTCTATAAAGTCCTTTTGACAATGTTTTTACCCAAATTTGTCCTCCATTACTGTAAGAGATATCTGTGACATCATCTGCCTCTAAATATGGTTTTAACGGTCCAAAGTCTATTTGCTCAAATATGTTGTCATTCATATTTATTCTCCAGTTGTTTGATCAGGAACACTTGGTGTTGTTGTGCCAGTTTCTTCAATCACAACGGTATGTGAGTTGATATAGTCTTTTAAGTATTGTGTTGTAACTTGTGTTTCCCCTTCGTTATTCACTGCTGCTCCATGTGGTACTGGGAATAATACAACTCCATTATTTGACATATAGCTTGCTTTTCTAAGTAAAATATGAATTTCTTCTTTTACTCCAAAGATTAAATAAGCAGGTTGTCTATTTTCGGCACTATTTTCAAATACATTTTTTCCTTGATTGTCTTTTACTGATAAAACTTCTACATTTTCTAGTAATTTTCCTACCATGATTCTTTTGTCATCATCTACTGCTTTCATATAAATATCAATTTTGTTTCCTGGAAAAATAGAGTTTCCATAAGTAGATTCCATACTTACTGGGAAATTGTATACAACTTCTCCTTCTTTTACTTCTACAAAAGCTGAATCTGGTAATTCTTTTGCATCAATAAGTACGCCTTTATAGAACATACTACCTTCTGGAATTACAGTGTTTACGTTACTATATTTTCCAATGATTTGTGCAGTTGATTGTACTACATTCTTTTTTACAGCAATTGATGGAATGTTAATGGTTTCAACATCATCTTTTGTAATTTGTGTTCTTGGTTGTATTTCTCTTTTGGCAATTGGTATTGGTATTTCCTGTGTTGCATCCTTAATTTGTTTGGTGTAGCCCCAATATAAGATTCCTATAATTAATACTACACCTAAAATTGTGACTGTATTTTTGTTTTTCAAAAAACGTTTTACAGCGATAATAATATTATTCATTTCTCCCTCTCCTTATCTTTTAATATGGCGTTTCTAATATCGCGTCTAATTTATTTACAATATCAAAGTCCATTACTTCTGTTACTCTTGCTTGTTCTATACTTGATACTTGTAAACTCACTTTTGGTGGTTCTTCATTAACATCGTAAATTTTAATTTCATAAGTACGTGCTAATGAAGCGTTGTCTGCAAATCTTCTTACGAAGTTTTCTACAAACTTTTCTCTATCAATTCGTATTGTTAGGTCTTTTCTATAAGCTGCTAAGTCAAATGCATCATACATGGCAGCTTCAGTAGTTTCTTTTAATAAGTGATAGTTGTGTTCATCAGTATTTGTCATTGACTGGAAGAAGTATACGAAAGTGATCGATACAATTCCAAGTCCGACAATAAATACTGCCCATAGCGATTCTCTCATTTTACTTCCTCCTTGTTATTCCATCATTATTATCACAATCATTCCAATTTCCTACTCCACAGCACTTCGTAGATCCTTTTCCTCCTGAGAATTCACAAGTGCTAAAGTAATTTGAGAAGTTTTCATTATTTCCTTCTAATTTTCCTCGAATGAAATCACTTTTACATTCTCTACCATTGGATTCTAAGCAATCCATATTAAAGTCATTAAAGTTGGTTGTGTCGTTATAGTCTCTGATCTTTTTAATGACTGCTGGTGATAACGTGATTTGATACATTGG
>CAJTLA010000005.1 GCA_910576985.1 uncultured Bacilli bacterium | reverse complement strand
ATACAAGAGTGTTTGGTTCTTTTCAATGAGATATTGCTTCCTCATTGATAATATACTTCATCAGTATTCCTAATTCCTTCAAAATATAGAAAAAAAGAAATTTTTTTTATTTCTTAAGTTACTGTTATATATATTATTGAATCTAGTTTTGCTTTTCCTTATAACTGAGTAGTAACTAAATGTTTGATGACAGTTTATGGCAGAAAAAAACAAACTTATGGTTTGCTTATTCTGTATAGTCACAAGAACTACATTTCATTTTTTTATTTTTTTCTACTATCATGTTTCCGCATTCTGGACATTTTTTTCCAGTTGGTAAATCCCAATAAGCAGTTTTACAGGTTGGATAATTATTGCACCCATAAAATAGTTTTCCACGTTTGGTTTTTTTCTCAATAATCATTCCATCACAGTTTGGACATTTTGTGATTTCTACAATTGATTTTGGATCTGCTTTAATATATTTGCATTCTGGAAAGTTACTACAAGCGGTAAAGCTTCCATATTTTCCTTTTCGAATCACAAGTGGATGGCCACATTCTGGGCAATCTTCTCCTGTTTGTTCAGCAATTTTCTTTGGCATGGCATCAAATGCATGTTTGACGCTTGGTTCAAATTGATCATAAAATTCTTGTAATGTATGATACCAAATAATTTTACCATCTGCAATTTTATCTAAATCGGCTTCCATTAAGGCGGTATATTCTATGTTGATTAAATGGGAAAAATATTCTTGAAGTTTGTCTGTGATTTCAAAACCGATTTCGGTTGGAATAAATCGTTTTTCTATTACATTGACATACCCTCTGGTTTTCAATGTTTCCATGGTTGTTGCATATGTACTTGGTCTTCCAATTCCAAGTTCTTCCATTTCTTTAATCAGTTTGGCTTCTGAATATCGTGCTGGTGGTTTGGTAAAGTGTTGTTCTTTTTCGATGGTCTCTGCTTCTAATTCTTTTCCTTGTTCTAGGGTTGGTAATAAGTGATCTTTGGTGTCTTCATATTCATGATATACTTTTAAGTATCCATCAAAAGTAATTATTTGACCTGTAGTTTTAAATTGATAATTTTGGTTATCTAATACAATTGTTGTATTATTTGTTTTTGCATCTGCCATAAGAGACGCTAAAGCGCGATAATAAATCAAACGATATAGTTTATATTCATCATTCGTTAAGTATGGCTTCATACTAAGTGGATCTCTATGAATACTGGTTGGACGAATGGCTTCATGTGCATCTTGAACGTTTTCTTTTTTCTTTCCTTGTTTTACTCTTCCAACATAATTTTCACCAAATTCGTTTTTGATGTAACCAGTAGTTTCTTTTACGAATTCATCCGAAAGACGAATGGAATCGGTACGCATATAGCTGATCAAACCAACGGTTTCATTTTCTAGTTCGATTCCTTCATATAATTTTTGGGCAATACTCATTGTTTTTTTTGAAGTCATCCCTAATTTTGATGATGCTTCTTGTTGTAAAGTACTTGTAATAAATGGTACTTTCGATGGTTTGTTTTTTGTTTTTTGTTCAATACTTTCTATTTTAAATTGATTACTTAATTCTGATAAAATTTGATCGGCTTTTTCTTCGTTTGGTATTTCAATCTCTTTATGGTCATACCAACATAAATCGGCTTCAAATTCTTCAAATTTTGAAGTAATTGTCCAATATTCTTCTGCTTGAAATGCCTCAATTTCTCTTTCTCTATCTACTACTAGTTTTAAAGCAACGCTCTGTACTCTTCCTGCACTACTTCCGTCTGTTTTTGATTGAATGAGTTTGCTTAGTCGAAATCCAATAATACGATCTAAAATTCTTCTGGCTTCTTGACTGTTAACTAAGTCTTGATCGATTTTTCTAGCATGTTTTAAGGATTCTAAAACTGCATTTTTTGTAATTTCATTAAATACAATTCGATCATATTTGTTTGCACTTAGTCCTAAGGAATCATAAAGATGCCAAGCAATTGCTTCTCCTTCACGGTCAGGGTCGCTTGCGAGATATACGAAGTCAGAGTCTTTTACTTCTTTTTTCAGTTCGTCAATCAATTTTTTCTTTCCTTTGATTGGAATATAATCTGGTTTAAAATGATTTTCTATGTCAACTCCAAATCCATATTTTCCTTTGGTAGATAAGTCTCTTACGTGTCCTTTACTAGAGACTACTTCAAAGTCTTTTCCTAAGTATTTAGAAATGGTTGTTGCTTTATGTGGAGATTCGACGATTACTAATTTTTTTCCCATAATTCACTTCCTTTTATATCATTCTCATTTATACACTATTATTAGATTATTGTCAACTGTTATGATACTTTTCCACATTTGCTTCCCCAAGATTCTATAAATTGATGATCTTTATAAATTCTTAATATTTCACAGTGGTTGGAGCATCCTTCACATTCTCTTCCCTTGGTTTCAAAGCTGATATTTGTAAGTTCTAAGTTTTTTGGAGTTTCTGATTGGTGTTCATGGGCCATAATTGCGATCCCAATGGCTCCCATTAAATGACTATTTGGATCTACTATCACTTTTGTTTTTAATATTTCATTGAAATATTTTACAACTCCTTTGTTTTTACTGACGCCTCCTTGAAAAACAATGGGTTCTAATATTTTTTTTCCTTTTCCAACGTTGTTTAAATAGTTTAATACGACACTTCTACATAATCCTGCTATAATATCTTCTTTTTGGTATCCGACTTGTGCTTTATGAATGAGGTCGGATTCTGCAAAGACGGTGCATCTCGCTGCAATTTTGACGGGGTTTTTTGATGTTACTGCGAGTGTTCCAAAGTCTTCGATTTCTACGCCAAGTCGTTTGGCTTGACTGGAAAGAAATGCTCCTGTTCCTGCTGCACAGAGTGTATTCATTGCATAATCTGTAATGATTCCATCTTTTAATAAAATTAGTTTTGAGTCTTGACCACCAATTTCTAATATGGTTCTTGCATCTTTATAGTAATGTGTGGTTCCAATGGCGTGGGCTGTAATTTCATTTTTAACAACATCTGCATCTACCATAAGTCCAATCAATTTTCTGGCACTTCCTGTTGTTCCAATTCCATAAATGGGAATGTCTATTTTATTTTGTAATTGGTTTAATAATCGTTTGACTGCATCTATTGGGTTTCCTTCTGTCCATATGTAGCTAGATTCTATTATTTCATTATTTTCGTCTAATATGACTCCTTTGGTTGAAATGGATCCAATATCAATTCCTAAATATCCTTTTTTCATTTCTTTTTCCTCATTTCTAACATATCATAAAATGCTTCTAGTCTCGTTTTGATTCCAACTTCTGATGTGGCAGAGTCAAAACTAAAAAAGATGATTGGTACTTGATAGTCAGCACAAATTTTGCTAAGTACTGGCATAGCGCCTATTTCTGGTGTACAAAATGATGATTTGATGTGAATGATTCCGTCGTATCCTTCTTCGCAAAGTTCTTTTGCTCTTCCAATGTTATCTGCTGCATCTGCCCCCATTTGATACGTAATATACTGGGCACTATTTTTTAAATATTTTTTTACTTTTTTATGTTTTTGAAATAATAGATAATAAACGTCTGTATATCTTTTAATTTCTAAGTTCATAGAAGCTAAGTTTTTTTCTAGTTCATAATTCGAGTATGGTTCCATGATGGTATAAAGTTCTCCTATGATTCCAATTTTCATGGTGTCTTTTGGTTTTTCTATTTTGATCGCTCTCATTTTTTTTTGATATTTATGATATAGTTTTTTGAGTTTGATATGTGTTTTTACTTGGGAGAATTCTTTTAGCATTTGTTGTTTTAGTGTTTCAAAGCTTCCTTTTTCGGTTTCAAAACCGATATTGGCTCTGATATAGTGATCCATTTGATCCATATATTTAATCATTTGTTTGGTTAAGGTACCATAATATATTGCTTTTAGTATAGAAAATTTTGGATCTATTTCTTTCATAATTTTATAAATTCTTTTAAGGTTTGTTGTTCCTGCTACTACAAGGTTATAAAACTGGACGTGATATCCTAAGTCTTTGATGATTTGTTCTTGTAGTTCCGCATAGTATCCATATCGACAACCGCCTCCTGCCTGAATTAAAATCGTAGCTCCATTTTCAATTCCTTCGATTAGAGTTCCTAAGGTATATTTAAATGGAGTACAGACAAATTCAGGACTATATTTGTTTCCGATTTCTATCGTTTTGGCTGTAATTGGTTTTGGTTTTATCACATTATTTTTCACAATATGAGAAAGTAGAAAGTAAGCTGGTACTGCATAATCCCCCATCTGTGGGAATGTAATACTATTTTGTAGTTTGTCCAAGGATATCAATAAAACTTTCTAATCTTGTTTCTATTCCAGCACTTCCACTTTCTTCATCTATGATCAGGTTTAAATGAGGCATTTTGATTTTTCGTAGCATCAGTTCGTTGACGAGTGAATCTGGCCCACATGGAAAGGCAGATAAAAATAAAATGCCATCTATTTTATGTTTCCATTCTTCTATGGTTCCAATTAATTCTTTGTTATATTTCCAATATAAGTTTGGAGATAGTTTCATTCCTTGTTGTATGGATTTCTCATTCGTTAAGTATTCTCCGTTGATATATTCTACATTTAATGATTCCAATATTTTTTTTATGGTTTTTCCGATGTAAGGGTCTTCTAAGTTATATGGATGACTAACAATTAATAGTTTTGGATTTGAACTATTTAGTTTTTCCATTTCTTTTTTGAAGTTTTGTTTTCTTATTTTTTCTAATTTTTGTTTACTGTTTTGATAAGCTAATATTGATTGTTCTTTTCCTTTTCCAAGTGTGAGTCCTAGTTTTATGAATGCGTTTTGTTCACTTTGATGATGGGCTTCATCGACATTGTAGGTTAATAGTTTATTTGTAAATAAGTTAGCTACTATGTCGTAGAGTCCTAAAAAGTTGGTGCAGGTTTGCTCATATGTTCCATAATTGTCAATTCTAGGTACTAAAATGTAATCGCATCTGGATTGTAAGTAGGCAACATGTCCGAGATAGATTTTTAAAGAAAGACACATTTCTGAGTTTGCTATTTCGGTTCCTTGTTCTAATGTTTTATTTGTTGTTTCTGGACTAATGATGGTTTCAAAGCCCAGTTCTTCTAGAAAGGATTTCCATAATGCTCCATAGTAATAATAATGTAGTGCTCTTGGAATTCCAATTTTGATCTTGTCCATATCATCACCTAGATTTATTGTATGTTTTGTTTTTATACTTATGAATGTTTTTTTATGATACTAAAAAAAGTATAATGATTTATACTTCGTTATAAATGTTTTCAAATAGTTCGACTGTTCTTGTTACAATTTCGATGGTTCTTTTTTTGTATTTGTTATAAATATTGGTATGGTTTTTATTTTGTTTTTCATTTAATAATGTCCCATCTTTTTTGAGATATATCGTTGTTCTGTTTTCGTTTAGGTATGTCACTTTCATGTTTTTTCCATCATAATCGACAGCGATGGCTTCTTCTTCTTTCCATTCTGTAGTAATAGAAGAAATATACTCTTCAATTGCTTGTGGCATTTTTGTATAGACTTTATAATTTATTCCATTTTCTGTAATTGCGTAAAAGCCCATTTCATCTTTTTTGAATCCTAGTTGTTTGATATTCATCATAATGGTTTGATATTTTTGATTGTCCTTTTTTTGTTGTTCTTTTTTGATTTGTTTGCTCACTGTAAAAGTGATTCCGATCACTATGAGCAGTGAAATTAGTATTGTTGCTATGGTTTTAAAGATTTTACTTGCTTTTAAGTCTTTGTCCATTTTTTGAATCATACTTTTATCACCTTTTAATAAGATGTCTAAGGAAATATGAAATTCGTTACTAATTTTGATTAATGTTTCAATGTCTGGATAATTTTTTGAGTTTTCCCAATTCGATACTGTTTGTCTTGTTACGTTTAAAGTTTCTGCAAATTGTTCTTGAGACATCTTATTTTCCTTCCTTATTTTTAATATCGTTTTACCCAGCATGTTGCTCCTCCTTTCTGTTTCTACTATACCATTTGATTAGATTTTTTCTATCAAATGTATTTTCCATTTTTAGTAAATGTTTCTTGCGATTCTAATTTTTGATTCATGAAAACTAGATTATTCATCTAGTATATTCATTTTATGATATGCGCAGTAATAATGGTGTAGCTATGTGCATGAATTGTTATTTTGATGTGATCAATTTCACAGTACCAATTTTTCCCTTGTTTATAGACTGTGCAGTTGTTCTCTAATATTTTATTTTTACAATATTCTACTACATCATTAGTGTCTAACTTGAGGTTTTTTTTAATTCTATCTATTCCCATTTTTGTGGTATGAATTTTGTTGATATTTTCGAATAAGACTTCTTTATTCATATTGATCCTTCCATTCATTTTTGTTGTTTCCATTCGTGATATAAAATGTCTTTTAATATTAACATACTATCTAAGTGATTATAATGATATTCTTGTTGTAGTTGATAAAGCATTTTTCTGATTTGTATGGCATAATCGTTTACGTTTATTTTTTGTTGATATGTTATTAATACAGGATATTTTTTCCCCCATGCTTTCGTCCAATCTATGTTTGCTTCTTTTTCTTTATTAGAATTTTTAATTGCTTGTTTTATTTCTAACAAATCAATATCAAATTCTACTAGTTCGTCTAACGATAAATGGTATAGTTCTGCTAATGCTTTTGTTTGATAAATGTCTGGTACTGTTTCGTCTGTTTCCCATTTTGAAATTGTTTGTCTACTGACTTCTAATTTTTGAGCGATTGTTTCTTGTGATAAGCCTGCTTTTTTTCTGGCTTGAAATAGTTTGTTTCCTAATTTCATTTTATCTCTCTCCTATTTCAGTATACTATTTTAAGGTCTTTTTTTCCATCAATGATTTTTTACAATTGTGTTATGTTGTGATTACAATCGTGATTGATTTGTAAATAAAAACTAGATCATCGATCTAGTGATTTTCAAATGGTAGCGACGAGTGGATTCGAACCACCGACCTACTGGGTATGAACCAGTTGCTCTAGCCAACTGAGCTACATCGCCATTTGGAACAATACAATAATATCATATTTATATTTATTTGACAATACTTACAATTCCATTTTTACAAAAATTTTCTCACAATTGGAATTTTTCTTAATAAATAAGTGATTATTCCGCAAATGATAAAGCAAATCCATTGGAAACAGATGATTCCAATATAGGGGTTCCATAGAAAAATATGTTGTATTACTATGATTTTTGACATTTTTATTAAAAATAAAAAGTGAAATAAATATATTCCAAATGTTATCATTGATATTTGAGAAATACTATTTTCTATTATTTTTTTGAATGATTTATTGCTGAAAAAATATCTGATCAAATAAAATAATGATAAAGCTGGTAAAGATGTTGTTATGTAGTTACAGCTATCTAACAAATAAGAGATTTCTTTTGTTTTTAAGAATGGCAAATATAATGATAATGTAAATATTATAATTGGAATTAAAAAGGAGAGAAAAGCAATATTTCGGTTTCTTTTGTTAAGCTCTATTTTTGATAAATATATTCCTGCTACACTATATACAATTGGATAAGATATGAGCGCTAGTGTAAAATAGGCGCTAATGCTAATATGAAATATCATTTGAATGATTGGTATTATTCCAGGAATGACCAAACAAATTATGATGAAATTTCTAAAATCCACTAATTCAAAATTTCTGATCATTTTTCTTATAAATGGAAGAATTAGATAAAGTCCACAAAGCATATATAAATACCAGAACACAATCCATATTGGATCATTTAGAAATGAAACAATGAAATTTTTGATATGAAATCCATTTTGACTTATATATGCAATAAAAGACATGATTATTAATGGAATTAGTATTCTAAATACTCTTTTTAAGTTATTTTTATATTTTGTTTCTGTATTTAATAATAGTAAATAGCCTGTTGTCATTAAAAATATAGGTACTCCCATTTTACAAAGCGCAAAATGAATGGAATAAAATAAAACGGAAAATGGATTATATGTTGTATATTCAAATATATAAGATCCACTATGATTGATAATTACTAGAAAACAAGCAATTATTTTTAAAATGTCTAACCATATAATTCTATTTTTTTCCATATTTTTTCAACTCCATTTTTAATTATAATAAGAAAAAAAGTGATTTTTTTCACTTTATCCAATAATTTTTTCTAAATATGTCCCAATTGGATCACTATCAAAGTGAATAAATTTATTTTCTTTTAACCAACAAGTTGTATTTCGTTCCTGATGTTCTACTCTTTCAAATTCTTCTAGTTTTAAAGAGCAAATCACTGTTTTCTCTTGTTCTTTTGTTTCTTGGAACGCAATAAAGCGTTGATTGGTTACAATTAGTTGAACTTCTATTGTTTGTTCTTCTGATTGCATCCATGCTTGCGTATCCATTACTTCAATTGTTTCATTTTCATAAAATTCTAATTGTGCCATTTTATCACCTCTTTTAGTATAACATTTTACTAAGTAAAAAACAACTGATATATTTTAGCGATTAACACTTGATTGATGGGAGCGCGGTAGATGAATTTTGGTTTTTCTGATTCTATTGCTTTACAAATTTTTGAAACAATGGAATTCATATCTTTTTTTGTTGCAGTGAGTAGTAGTTTATCTTGTTTATGTAACCAATTTAAGATATCTTCAAAATAATGATCGCTTTCTATTTCTGGGTATTTGTTTTCAAACATGACTTGATTAAATCCAGTACGATATAATCCTGGTTCTATGATTGATAATTGAATTGGGATGTTTGATTCTAGTAATTCTAATCGCAGGCATTCCATCCATTTTATTAAACTCGATTTTGTAGAGCAATAACTGCCTAAGAAAGGAATTGGTACGATTCCCGCTAGTGAAGCCATCATAATGATTTTTCCGCTTCTTTTTTTCTCCATTTTTTGTAAAATATATTGTAATAATTCTAAGTTGGCAAAGATATTGGTTTCGTAATTGTCACGAACTCTATCTATATTCATGTTGATAATGCTTCCACCCACTCCTATTGCTGCATTTGCTAGGTAAATATCAATATCTATAGAATCTAGTTGTTTCCAGTCTTCTTTATTTTTTATGTCTAATTTTAAGCATGTGATATGTAATTCTTCTTGATATTTTTTTTGTAATTGTTCTAATTCTTTTTTTGTGTGGACGGATGCATAAATATGATATTCTTTTTTTAATAATGCTTGTATTAAATGGTGCGCAATTCCACTTCTTGCTCCTGTTATTAAAATATTTTTCATAAAAAATCACCAGTATTATTATTTACTAGTAATTTTATTATTATAACATTCAATTACATTTTTCAGTAACATTATTACTGTCATTGGACCAATTCCATCTGAAGCTTTTGTAAGATAAGCCGCTTTTTTGGATACTTCATCGAATTTCACATCGCCATATGTTTTCTCATTTTCTTTTGTATTTCCTATGTCTATGATAATTGCGCCTTCTTTTATCATATTTTCTTTTATCAAGTCTTTTTGACCTGTTGCTGTAATGATTATATCTGCTATTGTTGTGATCTGTTGTAGATTTTCTGTTTTTGAGTGACAAATCGTCACTGTTGCATCTTTTTTCATTAGTAGTTGTGCAAGTGGTTTTCCAATTAAATGGCTTCTCCCTATCATTACGACATGTTTTCCGTTTACTTCAATTTCACTTAATCGAAGTAATTCCATAACTGCTTGGGCTGGACATGGTATAAAACATTTTCGGTTTGTATAAAAACGAGCGATATTTTTGTCAGTTAGTCCATCAATGTCTTTTGATACATCGATTGCATTCACTATTCTTTTTGTGCTCATTCCATTTGGGAGCGGCAATTGCACAATGATGCCATCTACGTATTCGTCATTATTTAATTCTACTATTTTATTTATAATTTCTCGTTCTTTTGTGTCAAATGCATACTGAAATAGTCGAAAATTGATTCCAATTTCATTTGCGGTTTTAGATATTGCATTTACATAAGGGGTTGTCGAGGCTTCTTCTCCTACCTGAACTACTGCTATGCTTGGTTTGATCATGCAAGTTTTTACTTTTGAAGTCAGCTCTTCTTTTATATGTTTGCTTATTTCTTTTCCATCTAAAATCTGACTCATAAAACCACCTCTATTACTTCCATAATACTACTATATCATAAAAAAAAACGAAACAAAATATTTTTTTGTTTGGTTTACAGTTTGCTATACATTCTCATGGATAATCCATTTGATGTCTTCTATTGCATGGTTTAAATGAAATCTGCCATTTCCGATTGGATAATAGACTGCATAAAATTTATAAGTCGTATTGTTGATGGTCTTGAAAAAGCATTGTTTTCTTACTTGTGACACCTTAATTTTTTGGTCTAATACAATACTACTGACTTGGTTTCCAAATAAGATAATGATTTTTGGTTTTACGATTTCAAATTCTTTATATAATAGGTGTAAATACTGTTTATATACAGAATCTGGAAGTGGTCTTGCATCTATTTGTGTACATTTTCCCAAGTTTGTAATAAAGTATTTATGTTTCTTGATATCTTCATAGACTTCTTCTGCAAATGCTTCTGTCCATTCTTCCCGCTTTAATGATTTTATTTTTTGATATATGTTTGGATTCAATAAGTCTACTTGGACAAATAAATCCCATATGTTTTTTGTTCCGATCCAAGGAGATTTTAATCCTTTCCATTCTTTACTAGAGGCAAGAATTTTTTTTGTTGGATTCATAAATACAAAGCATATGTCTGGATTCTGTTCTAACCCACCGTTATAAATCGAATCTAGTTCTTTGGCACCATATTTTTGTCCTAGTTTGTCATATTCTTTGTTTAACTCTTTTAGCATCATATTTGAAAAAAATAGGTTTCCCTATTTTTAATAATTAGTTGCTTTTAATTCAAAATATGCTTTTGGGTGTGAACAGATTGGACATACTTCTGGTGCTTTTTCTCCAAAGTGAACATGTCCACAGTTACGACATACCCACATTGTTTTTTCTGTTTTTTCAAAGACTTTTCCTTCTTTAATATTTGCTAGTAATGTTTTATATCTTTCTTCATGTTCTTTTTCAATTTTTCCTACACCTTCAAATAGAAAAGCAATATGGTCAAATCCTTCTTCACGTGCTGTTTTCGCAAATTCATTATACATTTCTGTCCATTCATAGTTTTCTCCATTGGCTGCATCTTCTAAGTTCTCTATCGTTGATGGGATTTCTCCTTCATGTAATAGTTTAAACCACATTTTCGCATGCTCTTTTTCGTTTCCTGCTGTTTCTTCAAAAATAGCTGCAACTTGTTCATATCCTTCTTTTTTTGCTTTTGATGCATAATAGGTATATTTATTTCTAGCTTGGCTTTCTCCTGCAAATGCTGCCATTAAATTTTGTTCTGTTTTTGTTCCTTTTAAGTTCATTTTTTTCCCTTCTTTCTAATACAATGATTTTGATCATTCTTCTATATTATAATCGGTTTATCTTTCGAAAGTCAAGAAAAAAGTATCACTTTTTTGGATTGTAAAAGAGTGATACTGTTTTAGAGAACTCATATAAAATGATATTACTTTTATTGACAGCGATACTTTTTCCCATCGCTTTTCCACCAATTGTTAGGGCTGCTATGATTGCTGTTACGAATAGACTTACAATGAGTGGATCTATATTCATAGAATTTGAAATGGTAAGGGCTAAAATGGCTCCTGTTGATCCAGATACAATACCACAGATGTCTCCAATAACATCGTTACAAAATGAAGATACTTTGTCAGCATTTTTTTTGAATTTGACAGCGATTTTTGCTCCTCTTACTTTTCTAGATGCCATGGAATGAAATGGTGTTTCGTCTGCTGCAGTTACTGAAACTCCAATCATGTCAAATAGAATTCCTAAGGCAATAAAGGCAATCAAAATAATGATTCCCACAAGTATATTTACGTTAGGCATTATGGTTTCTGATAGTAGTGAAAACATAATGGATAAGGTAAATGCGATTATGGAGATTTTTAAAACCCATTTATAATCTACTAATTTTTTTTCTTTTTTTAGTTTTTTATTTTTTTTTAGTTCGTCAATATATCTTCCCATCATACACCTCAAATATAAAAAAAAATGGCTATTCATATAGTAAACTTTACGTCTTAGGTCAAGTAGGATTTCCCTTACTTCAAACTTTTCCGTTACCAGAAAAGGGGTTCCCCATTACAAAAGTAAATATATCGTCACCGAATATATGACTTGATTACCACTGAGTACGCACTGCAATCCCATATGAATAGACACTCTAGGAGATTTCCTCAACAACTCGATTTATTATTAATTCCCTTTTGCAAGTACTGTTTCATATTGCAATCATTTAATTTGGTTGGCCAATCAAATTAAAATCGTTCAATAATTCCCAAATACTCACTCAGGACAAGCTACACTACTCGTAACTTATCATCACATAGTAGGTTTAATCCTAAGTCGTCACTTCTCCATCAACTTTCGTGTATAGGGAAATAACAAGGTTAGGTCTCCAAGATGGAAGGGTCGGTCCTGTATGCCATTACAGTCGCCCGGCCATCTATACCTCCCAGCATCCACCCCAAACTGGGCGTAAGAAGCAAACACCAGAAGTTTCACAGATATGCTCTTTAGTGACTTTTTAGTTCCACCTTCATAATAATCGAAATTGACTAGAATAATGTGCCATTTCCATTCATGTTATACATTTTAACAGATTTTTTTGTAATTGTCAAATTGACATTATATTATATGTATTATGTCCTATTTTATGATTATTCAAAAGAAAAATAGGTTTTGCCTATTTTCCTTGATAATGTTTTAACCAATAGTATTCTATGTTAAAAAACTCTTCTAATTTTTCTTGACCACTTTTTGATAACTTCGTTGTATATTCTTTTTCGTAATACCATGGCGTATGAATGACTCCAAGTTGTTTTTTCAAATCTGTTAAGTATTGTAAGTAAGAATTTCCTTTCCAAGATAATGTTTCAAATAGTTCTGGCATTAGAAACATTGGACTAATGGTTGGAGCATCTCCTACAAAATCGTTTTTGGTGACTTTTTTGGCTTCTTCATTGCCCCAGATAAAGTATGGAACTCCATAGTAATTTAAAAATCCTTCTTCTGTATTGGTATCCATATCAATTCCCATTTGTCGGTATCCTTGTTCTCCATCTCCTAAAAATGGATTGTGATCTGCAAAGATTAATATTACTACAGGCTCATTTTGCTTTTTAAAATACTCTACTAATTTTTTTAATGCTTTATTCGTTTCTTTAATACCATGTAAGTAATTATTAATCATATTATAAGAGGCGTCATCCATTTCTTCTGGTCGTTCTATGTATTCTTCTTCATATAATATTTTTCCTTCACTATACGGTCCATGGTTTTGATAAGTTACAGAAAAGTGAAAATATGGTTTTTGGCTTTTCACTGATTTTTCATATCCTTTTATAATATAGTCAAAAAATTTGTCATCTGATAAAAATGTTTCTTGTATTTTTGAAAAACGATTTTCATAATAATCAAAATTTTGAAATCCTAATATTTCATCTACATTTCTTCTGTTATAAAACCAACCATAAATAGGATGCATTGCTTCTGTATAGTATCCTTGTTCATTAAAGTATTGAACAAAAGAGTTGGCTTGTTTACGAAATGATGGTAATTGATAATATCCTGTCAAATAGCTACGTTCTGTATTAATGGTTCCTCCTCCAAAAACGTTAGAAATCATTTTTCCAGAGTAGGATTCTTCTTCTATTTGATGAAAGTCTTTATAAATATCTTCTTTTAGTTCTACAGCATTAAATTTTGAGATATCTTGATATGCTTCTAACATGATTGAAATTACATTGACTTTTTTGTTATTTTCATAAGTTGGTATATCACTTGTTTTATAATTAGAAAGTATTGTTGCAACTTTTTCTTCATCATAACTTTCTGGCTTTTTTATTTTAGCAACTTTGGTGCTATAAAGAAATGGATAGATAAATCCACGAGTCTGATATTGTTGAGTTTCAGACCAGATATTGATGTTTGATTGATCTCCTACTTTGTTATATAAACTTTCATCATGATAAATTGGTTTCAATACAATGATTGAAGCGATTAACAGTGTTATCGTATATAGTATTCTTTTTTTCAATTTTATTTTCTTTTTGGAACGATATAAAAATAATATTAATATCATGAGTAAAGAGGTAATGATAAGTGCGATCATAAATAAAGTGATTTTCAGTTCATATCGTTTTGACATTTCAAATGCTTCTGTAAAAAGTGTTAAATCAGTAGCTACAAAAGGATCATCACGATAGGTTAATTTTGTTCGATTTACAAATCCCATAATAAAAACTAAAAAATTGGTGATTCCAAAGCTAATCCACAGCCTATTTGTTAGTATATAAAGTAATACTAGAGTCATCATAATTGGCAACCCATTTAATATTACCAAATCAGATTGTTTCCAATAAGATCGTAATGTTGGAATATCCATTCCTTTCATGGAAAAATAAAAATTGATGGTTAGCATCCAAGCAGATAATAAAATTATTATTCCCATTATTTGTAATACTTTTTTTAGTTTATTATCTAGTCTTTTTTGAGTATATGGAATGATTTTTCTAAAGTTTTTATAAATATAAGCATTTTGGGCTTTTTTGAATAATGGCTCGTCTGATTTTCGGTATCCGTAAAATGTGTTGATTTTCATTTTTTCTAATTTTTCTTTTCGTTCATTTTGAACAAAAATTTCACCTGATAGTTTGCTTGTTTGAAAGCAATAATCGGTTGCTTTTATTGTGTATTTTGGTAAAGCAGGTTTTACGAGCTCTAATGGGAGAATACTCATTAAAATACATTGTTTAGGATCAAGGTTTTTCATGATTCGATCATCTAATCGATTTTTGTGAGTATCCCAAAATTTGGAAATTATGATATCACTGTTTTCTTTCAAAAATGAAAAATAAGAAACGTAATATTGCTCTTTTGTAATTTTGTTTAAGTGAAATAAGATATAATAAAATATATGTAGAAAAATATATTTTATTATTTTTCTATTTTGGGTACAACAAAATAGAAAAAAGTCACGAGTGAGATTTCCTTTATAAATAATTTTTTCAAATTCTAATACTGTATAATTCATAATCATACTCCTTAATACTATAAGTATAAAATAAACAAAAAGAAAAATCAACACTATCACATATTTTTCATTTTTGTTTTCTGTGATTTGTTGATAATCTTGTTATCTCCATTTTAAGAAGACATAATATAATTCATTGTCTGTTTCTTTTGTTTTATAATTCAAGTTATATTTTATGCCTCGATCATCTAAATTATATAGTACTCCATTAAAGCTCTGCTCTAACATTATGACTTCTTTCTTTTCTACTTCTTTACTGAATAAGTCTAATGAATGTGCGATAACTTTTGAAGTATTAAAATGATTTAAAATTGAAGGCGTAATCAATAATACATTCATAAATATCATGGTTGTGTATCCTATTATATATGCCATGGTATTTCTACTATGTTGTTCCATATGATAATCTAACACAAAATAGAAAGCAAATAATGGGATGAAATACACATATGGTGCATATCTCGCCCACCAACCATCACTTAAAAAGCAAATTAATAAACCTACTGTTCCTAATATTATCATAGAAATGATAAATTCAGATTTTTCTTCTTTGTATTTTCGTTTGAGTCCCAAAATAATAATGATGATTGATAATAAAAATATGCCACTAAACAAAACCCCCCATCCTCCAATTCGGATATCTGCTCTAAAACGAGTTAACTCATCATAATTGACTGTAAATGGTATTTTTAATTTCGGTTCTCTACCAGTATATTTTAGGATGTCATCTGTTTCTGAGAAAATAGAATAACCAAATTTTTTGATTGCTGACATGTGTTCAAAGCTATCTGGTTGTAAATCGGTCATAATATCTACTTTATCTTTTCCAAATAGTGGATATAATGGATGTTTGTGATCTAATGTGTTTGTTACATAACTTGAAAATCCAACAATGAAAATAGAAATCAAAAACATAAGACCAAAAATAATAGTGGGTTTTAAGACTTGTTTTTTCTCTCTATATACATAATAGCAGTATAGTCCTAGTGCGAATAGTCCTAAATATGCTAATCCTGTATATTTGATATTGACCCCTATTATGAGTAAACTTCCAATCATTGCATATAATTTTGGCGTTTGTTCTTTTTTATTTGATATAAATTGGATCAAACATAATACAAAGGCAAATAAGGTTACACCTAGTAATCCATCATTGTAATAGTTCATACATTGGACATAAGTAATTGGATTAAATACAGCTGCTAATGCAATCAGTAAAGTGGGCCATAATTTTTTCCACTTTCTATAAAAGAAACTAATAAAAATTGAAAAACAAATGAAATCCATTAATAGATTTAAGGCTTTTCCACTCTCTATGTTATTTGTTACTGCATAAATACTAGCAGAATAAATCCATCCTGTTTTCGCATAATGTTCTTCCCAAATTCCTTGAACAGAATAAAAATTATCTGGTCTTAAGGAAGATTCTTGATAAAATTTCTTTACATTTTTGTCATAGACAGGATTCCAGCCATTTTTTAATAATCCGATTGCATCTTTATGGTATGCGTTCCCATCGTATGAGATATCATATAGTTTTGATTCTATACAAATCATTCCTGACAACAGAATTCCTGAAGCTAATAATACAGTCACAAAACTTTTGATTGTTTTCTTTTTAAATGATAAAAAATATAAAAGAATTCCACTTATGATTAAACTTCCAAAAAAATGATATGCTGTGATACTAATTCCCACAAAAAATAGTATGGTTGATAGTAGTAATGTGATTGCAATATCAAGGAGTAAAAACAGTCCCATATTTTCGATGAGAGAAATTAGTTTATCGGCTTTTTTAGATTGGATTTTTCCAACCTTTTCATAGTCTAATTTCTCCATTTTAATTCCCCCTATTTTTTGAAAAACAATATAATAGCTTTGCAAAAACTCGATTAAAATTCCTCAAATAAAAGTTTTTCTTTCCTTGTTCTTTAATATATTTATTTTTTTTGTAATTAGGAAAATGGGTTTGTACTTCAGAGGCAACATAATTTACGCCCTTTTTAAATTCTTTTTTATTTTTTGTTTTGGCTAAGCGATTTAAAAATGTTGCATATGCGTATCGAACATAAGAATATTCTAACTCTTCTTTATAGCTTTTATAGTATCCCATTTTTTGATAATATTCTATCAATCCATTAAAGTTATGAATAATATCATATAATTTTTTATTATATGTGTAAGTGATGCTTCCCTCTTGTTGAATGTAATAGTACAATGCTTTTTTGATTACACCAATGGAATGAATTTTCGGGAAAATTCGATGTAAATATTCAATGTCTTCGTAATAAACTCCTTCTATAAAATAAGTTTTTTCTAAAATACTTTTTTTATAAATTTTATTCCATAATACTGCATAAGAATGTATCATTGCTTTTTTTATATCTTTTTCCTTTTTCAAATCCATTTCTATTCCTGATCTTTGATATGTTGTTTGATCTGGATACACGATGTAATTGTCGCAAACAACAACATCAAAATCTTCTTCTTTGGCTTTTTGATATAACTTTTCTAACATGTCAGGTGCAATGTAGTCATCACCATCTACAAAGGCAATATATTCTCCACTTGCAATCTTTAATCCAGCATTTCTTGCTCCTCCTGGACCAGAATTTTTCTGATCAATTATTTTTATTTTTTTTGAGTATTGTTGTTCATAGTTTTTTAGAATCGATAATGTTTTGTCTTTTGATTCATCATTGATTACAATCAGTTCAATGTCTTCTAATGTTTGATTTAAAATACTATTTAAACATTTTTCAATATATTTTTCTGCATTATAAGCGGGAACAATTACACTAATTTTCTTCATTAAAATTCACCTGCTTTCTTTTTAAGGCAAGTCCTAATATGAGTCCTAAAAAGAGTGTTACAATCCATTCATCCATGACATGTCCTGAAAAGATCGATACAAAAAGTGCTAGAAACGTTGAAGACATTAGAGTGACTGAAAAATAGTTTAATCCTTGTTTATAGTTTTTTATAATTCGTTTACCACTTACCAATATCATGAATAGATATGGACATAATAAAATCAAAATTCCAATCATCCCAATGGTATAATAATGAACAATAAAGTCTCTTTCAATATATATTCCACCATTCATCATTCGACTATATCCAATTCCAAATAGATCGTGCAGTATATTTGGGTCTTTTTTCCATACGTCTTTGGTTACTAAAAGTTGTAAATCTCTGTTTCCTCCACGTTCATAAAATGGAAGTTTTACTACTTTTTTCCAAAAGTTTGAGTATTGTTTATATGGATATAGTTGAATATAATAAGCTGGATTAATCATAGATATGGATAAGTCTTGATATAATCCTCCTGTTTTCTGACTTTCTTTTGGTTTGTGTTTGATTTCATATTCTTCTTTCATGTTTTTTTCTTGTTCAAAGTAATCACTTTCATAAGTTCTATTTAATACTGGAGAATGTAATAGAACAATTATCCCGAAAGCACTTACAATTATGATTGAAAATAAACATTTTTTTTGAAATTTTTGTTGTTTCATAAATAATGTACAAAATAAATATATGAATAACATACCCATTACGATTGCAACCCAACCGAATGATGCTACTCTAGTTCCAATCATCATCATTGCTAAGATTTGACTCGCAAATATGATTACTTTTCCATAATGAAATTTTGTTGTCATAAAATAGAAGGTCAATGGAAGTAATAAGCAAAATAATGCACTAATTTGATTGGCCATATAAAACCAGCCTCGACTCGCTAGGTATTCTGCTTGAATTCCCCCACTATTTTTTGTAAACCAGGTAAATATGCTTCCTTGAATAATATTATCTCCACCATAACTAGTTAATGATATTTTTAGTAAATTGGAGATAATAATGACACCAGATAATACAGAGACAACGATTAAAATAATTCGTTCTAAATCTTTTCTGTCCCAATTAATTTTATATACTAAGAAGGCTGTTAGAAAGGGCAATATCATTCTTACAATATATAATAGTTCTTGGAAAGTACCATAAATAAAGGTTGGTAGTTTACTATTATCGAAACCATTACAGGAGAAATGATGCAGTGCTGTATAAGCAATGACTAATGCGCCATATCCGAATAATAGTTTTCTTTCTTTTTTGGTACTATGAAAACAAAATGCTAGTATAAATAGAATTCCAATTGTTCCAGTAATAATAATTGTGGTTGGAGAAAAGTGAAAGAATTTCACTACTTCTTCTTTATATAAGATATAACAATTTAAAAATGGAAGTAATATCAATAATATACTCAGTCCATATTTTAAAATTTTTTCATTTTTTAGTTTTTCCATTAGAAAATCCCCTCCATAACATTCCTAATTTTTTTTATGATTTTTTCTCCATCATAATGAAATTGTTCTAAATTTTTCTTTTTTTGTAATAAGCATTCAGGATCTTTTAAGATTTTTTTAAGTCCTTCGTAAATTCCTTCTAATGAGTTTTCAACACAAAATCCATAGTTTTTTTTTGTAATTATTTTGCTAATACTCGTTACGTTTGTTGATAATACTGGAACTTTTAATATCATACTTTCGATTAATACATTTCCATATCCTTCTGAATATGAGCTTAATATAAATAAGTCACTTCTTGCAATATATGGAAATGGATTTTTTTGCATTCCAACAAATGAAACGCTTTTTTCTAATTCATATTGTTTTACCAAACTTTCTAATTTTTCTCTTTCTTCTCCATCTCCTACAAAGGTAAAATGAACATTGTTCCATAATTGTTCTTGATTTAATTGGGAAATTGCTTGTAATAAACGTTCATACCCTTTAACTGGATGAAGTCTACCAACAGTCACAAATTCTAATGGTGCTGGTTTGTCTAATATTTCTACTCCATTTTTGACTTTTTGATCATCAATATAATTCTCTATGATCATCGTCTTTTTGATGTCTGGATAGATTGTTCTCAATGATTCTACTACTTTATCACTTACTCCAATTATTACCTCCATTTGTTCAAAAATTTGTTTAAAAAGTGAATGATATTTTTTTGTTGGATCATTGTTTTGATAATCTTCATGAACCCAACTAATCTTGATTTCTGAGTTTGAAACGGCTGTAAAAATGGAACAAAATCCACTTTTAAAACAAATTTCTACATCATATTTAGGCAAATTCATTTTTTTTCGTTTTTTCTTTAAGATGGGAATAATGAGTTTTGTTTTCATAAGAAAGGAAACATATATTTTTTTTAAAGTTTGTTTCCATTTTTTTTCTTTCATTAATTTTTTTAATGAAATGTCAATGGTTTCAAACCAGGAGTCTCCATATAATATATTTACATTTTGTATGGATTCAAAACAGGTTCCATGATTATGAAGAATCATCAAGTCTATTTTTTGATCTGTTATTTTTTTTAGGATATCTTCTAGTAAAAGATTCACTCCACCAGTCATTCTTTCATCTACTACAAATAATACTTTTTTCATATTTTAGTTTCCTTTCAAAAGCATTTTTAACAAACGATATTGTTTTTGATAAAACAATGAGCAAATAATTTTATATTTCAAAGATTCCTTTTTATAATATGGATTTTTTTTCCAATTTGGATAATATTGTTTGATGATCTCTATGATTCTATTTAATTGTTCCCATTTTTGGAATTCAAAAAAACGAAGACTTGCTGCGTGCAATAAGTGTTCAATGTAATAGTATTCTAATTCGTTTTGATATACATTTTCTTTTTGATGTTTTACAAATAGACTTCTGACATGTTCTAGTGAGTCAAAAATATCTTCTAATTTTTTATGATAGATTGTTTGTTTCATTGTGGATCCAGAACGTACCAAGTAGTAATAAAATGGCTCTGACAAAAATCCAATTTTATTTGTAAATAAAGCGTAAGCTGGAATCACCGCAAGATCCTCATATATCTTATTTTCTAAAAACTGTAATTCTTTATTAGAGGCAATTTCAGTTTTGATTAAAATGGAAGCGACCCCTGCTGAATTCATTAAGTAATTTTTTGCTTTGTCCTCATGATAGTATTTGGTCTTTGATAAGTATCGTTCTTCTGTTTCTCCTACTTGAATCATGTCTGCTACTACTATGTCATAATCATTTGTGGTGGCATAATCATATAGTTTTTCACACATGTCTCGTTTGATATAATCATCACTGTCTACATAGATCACATATTCTCCTTTGGCTTTTTGTAAGGCATAGTTTCTAGCACTTGCTTGTCCACCATTTTCTTTTTTGAAGTACACGATGTTGGGATGTTTTTTTTGATATTTTAAAATGATTGTTTCTTCATTTTCATGACTTCCATCATTTACTAAGATAATTTCAATTTCTTTTAATGTTTGATTTACTAGGCTATCTAAACATTTTTTAATATATTTTTCGACATTGTAAACTGGAACAATAATACTAATTTTCATATTTCACCTACTTAATAAATAATTTTAAATAAAGTTCATAAGAGCATTTCATAATGAAATGTTTTATTTTTTCTTTTCCGTTTAATGGATAGTATAATTCTTTGATATTTCTCTTTTTGATTTCTAATATAAATTCTTTTTTTACTTCTTCTGGGAGTTTTTTTGCTTTGTAAAACAAGGAATCAATAATAAATTTTAAGATGTCATGTTTTATTTGATTATTTTTATAAAATTTTTTGGTTCTTTTTAATAAAAAGTCAAATTGAAATAGCAGATCATTGGCATTTTTTTTCTTTTTAGAAAGATCATCGGTTCTCATAATCGAATTCCTTTTTTGGACATAATAATATCCTACAATTGGAATCGATGACACTGTTTTTGCGGTTAAGAGCATAATTGGTGTAAGTCCAAAATCTTCGTGATTTTTCCTTTCTGAATATCGAAATTTATTTTTTTTGATATAATTCGTTTTATAGGCGTATACACAAGGAGATTCTAAAACGTTATAGTTTTGAAATAAAAGCGAAAACGCTTCTGTGCCTAGGCAATTATGAAATTCTAATAATTTCACGTTCTCTTCTAATGGGTGTAATTGTTCATCTACGGCTTGAATTCCATAATGTATCATATCTGGTTTTCGATCTTCTATTATTGTTTGTTCCAATCGTTTGAGCAAATTTTTTTCTATTTGATCATCACTATCTACAAAAATGAAGTAATCTCCTGTTGCTGCATCGATCAATTCATTTCTTGTAATGGATACTTCTTGATTCGTTTTATGTTTTAAAAATATCATTTTTTTAGGGTATTTCTTTACCCATTTTTCTATTTGGCTGACTGTTCCATCGGTTGATGCATCATCAATCATAATAATTTCAAAGTTTTGATATGTTTGTTCAAAAATTTGTTTTAAACAAGAATCAATGTAATTTTCAACGTTGTAGGTGGGAATTAAAATGCTAAACTTCATATATTCACTCTCCTATTAATTTTTGATAACTTTTTTTTATTTGATTATTATATTTTTTTACTTGAAATGGTTTGATCTTCTTTTTTTGTTTTAACATCGTTTCCATTGCATTAGCAATATCTTTGGTGTTATGTTCTACTAATATTCCACTTTCTTTTAGATCGTCTTGAATGGTTCCTACTTTTGTTGAAATGACTGGGATTCCTAAAATTAGGCTTTCATATGCTGCAATTGGGCCCCCTTCATAGTTAGAGGAACTTATATAGGCAATCGCTTTTTTCAAGTATGGGTAAGGATTTTTTTTGTACCCTAAAAAGTGAATTTTATGTTCTAAATGAAGTTTTTTGGTTTGTTTTTGATACCACTCATGATCTGGTCCGTCTCCTACTAGGTAGAGTTGAAAGTCTAATTTTTTTTTGTCTAGTATTGCACAGGCTTCTATAATTTTTGAGATGGCTTTTGATTCTTCTTCATGTCTTGATACATTAATAAAGTATGGTTCTGATAATGTTTCTTCTATATTTTCTTTTGATCCATTTAAAATGTTTGTGTCATTTAAAAAGTTAGGAATATACATTGAATTTTTTATTTCTGGAAACATTTCATTATAAACTGTTTTTCCTTCTTTTGAGACAAATATCACATGTTGATATTTTAAATATTGAAATGTTTTAAAATACCATTTTGTTTTTTCGTAATCCCCATGATAGTTTTGTAAGTAATTGGTGTGTCCCATTATTGCATTCTGTTTGGATATGTGGTGCCCTATTACAGAAAAGTCATATACATATGGTGTATAAGAAAATACGAAATCGTATTTTCCTTTTAGTTTTAAAATCCAATAACATAAATTGATTTTTTTTAAAATTTTATTTAGTAATCGATTTTTACATTTTAATGAATGATAGGTTATAATATGTACTTTTTTCGGTACCTTTTCTAAAAAAGCACCGCTTTTACTTTCTAGTAATAAATCAATTTGGTAATCACAATCATTCATTTTTTCTAACCAATTAATCAGTCCTATTTCAATTCCACCATAGTCTAGGTCTTTTGCACAAAATAAAATTCGTTTCATTTGATCACCTTTTTCTTGAGTTCTTTAAATCGATCTATAAATGTCATTTGTTTTGTAAAGTAGTAAATACAAAATAGCAATCCAAAGTTTAATATAAAATAGATAAGGTAAAATATAAACCATAAAAATATGTTAGAAAGTGTGAACATAGAAGTAAATATGTATCCAAGTAATATTGCGATTAGTGTAAATATAAGATAAATCAATGATTTTTTATAATAGGTTGTTACCATTTTATGATCAAATACTTTGTCATATAAAATAAATGGTTTCCAAAAGTATTCACTAATCAAATAGGAAGCTGCAGTGGCAATTAATACCCCTCCAATTCCAAAGAAATGAATCAATACTAGAGATAGTACTAAATTGCTGATTGCTTCTACTACTGATGGCAATTTTGTTTCTTTGAATAGTCCTGCTGCTGTTATGAATGTTAAAATCGGAATACGAATCAAATTATAGCTTAAGTTAAAGGTAAATAGTGCAGATAAGAAAAAGCTTACTGTAATATCTCCTTTGTACCAAATTCCAATAAATGATGGAAGTGCGAATAAAATTGGAACACAGATGACACCTGCTATAAAAAAGACAATATTGTTATATTCTAGAAATATTTGTTCTCCTTTTTCCTTCTGTTTAAGTAAGAGTTCTCCAATAGAGGCTTGTGTCGCGCTTGTTATTTTTTCAAACAACATACGAATGGTATCTGTAATATAGTTGTATGCTGTGTAAATTACAACAGAGCCTAATCCTAAAACTTTGGATATAATTAATATATCAATATTATAGGAAATCAAGGCTGAAATTTTATGTACAATCAAATGTTTTAAATCTTGTAAAAAAGAGTAATTTTTTTGTTTATTTTTTAAATTAATTTTATATTTTTTTCGAAATAAAATGTAAATTAAAAGGTTACTTACTATATTAATAACAATACCAGTTACTAGCATTCCAATTAATCCAAATCCAAGATATACAATTAAAAATTCTAATAGACTTTTTAATACTTGACTCCATTGTAAAATATTTGTTACTACATATTTTTTTTGGTAAGCTTCAAATATTAATTTTGCAGGTATATTGAAATAGCCAATTATATTACTCAGTAAATACAAAATAAAGGTCCATTGCATAAATCCAGTATCTAAAGAGTTATTTTTTATAAACAGCTGAATATTGAAGGATAGCAATATTCCAATTGCGAACATAATCACTCCCACAATGGAAAATATATATTTTACAGCACTCATTTGCTTACTAATTTCTTCTTCATTTTTGTCTGCCACTGGTTTATAAAGTCTGAATAAAGCTGCTCCAATTAGTCCACCTTCTAACAGTGCAATATATGAAAATAATTGATTGTATAGTTGATAAAGTCCAACCATATCTTGCCCCATAAAGTGTAAAAAAACTTTAATTTTGAAAATTCCAATCATCGCTAAAATAATTCCTGGAATGATATCGGCAATCAAATTTATCAAGCTTACTTTTGTCCTCATGTCACCACCCTATCTTTTCATGTTTCATTATATCACATTTATCTACAAAGTTCTATTTATTTTCTTATAAAAGCTATATTTATACACATTTTAGATAAAAAAAAGAATCTTAAATTCCTTCAAGATTTTTCTTTTTATTTGTTCTTCATTCTCATTTTATTTCCAATAAAATCTGTTTCACCCTAGATAAACGATTCCCATTACAATCATTCCATAAAGCAGTATAATGCCTAATAGGATTTTATCTTCTAGTACTACATCTACTGGATCTCCAAAGGAATCGCTTTCTACATTCATACTATATTTCATTAATATCAATATAATCATTGGAACTGTCCAAATCAGTAGGTTTCCAGTTTTCAATACATTGCTTGGATCTACTGTCCATAAAGCGTAAAATACAACGGTTAAAGATAAACACATATACATATTTTTATCTAAAAATTGTTGATTATAATATTGTAATACAGGTCTTGATTTTTTTCCAGACTTCATGATTTCATTTCTTCGTTTTCCAAGTCCAAAATAAAATGAAATGGATATTACGGTTAAATAAAGCCAATTGGATATTGCGACAGCGATAATTGCAGATCCATATAATACTCTTAGTAAAAATCCAGTTACTAAAATTGTTACATCAACAAGTGGAACATTTTTCAGTCCAAAGCTGTAGGCTAAATTGATAATTATATATACTAGTATATATGTAGCTCATATGAGCTACATGAGAAGTTGCGAAAAATTGGCAACCAAATGAAAGGATGAATAGAAACAGCGCTAAAAAAATGGCATTTTTTATACTTACTTTGCCTGAGGCAATTGGTCTATTTTTCTTTTTTTCATGTAATTTATCTTTTTCTTTATCTCTAATATCATTGATCACATAAACAATAGAAGCAGCAAAGGAAAAGGCAAAAAAAGCAATGATTGTTGGAAATAATAATTTTAAGTCAAATAAATTCCCGCTAAATACTAAGGGAAAAAATATTAAAAAGTTTTTTATATAGTGTTTTGGTCTCATTAATTGTATATATGGTTTCATAGCTTCCCTACTTTCTGTTTTGTAATTTACCAATAATTGCGTTTACAATTCGTTTACTGGCAAACCCATCTCCATATGGGTTATTTGCTTTGCTCATTTTCTCATATTTTTTTTGATCAATCAATATTTCTTTTACTTCTTGATAAATACGTTCTTCTTCTGTTCCTACTAGTTTTAGAGTTCCTGCTTTGATTCCTTCTGGTCTTTCTGTGGTGTTTCTTAAAACCAAGACAGGCTTTCCAAGTGATGGTGCTTCTTCCTGTATTCCACCGCTATCTGTCAAAATTAAATAGGAACGATTCATGAAATTATGGAAGTCAATCACTTCTAATGGTTCTATTATCTTGATTCGATCTGTATCTTGTAATACTTCGCTTGCAATTTCTCTTACTTTTGGATTTAAATGAATTGGATATATTACTTTTACATTTTCAAATTCTTCAACGATTCTTTTGACTGCTTTAAAAATATGTTTCATTGGAGTTCCCAGATTTTCTCTTCTATGGGTAGTTAATAAAATCATTCTATCTTTTTCTACCCACTCTAATACTTCATGTTGATAGTGTTCTTTAATGGTAAATTTCATCGCATCAATTACTGTATTTCCAGTTACAAAAATAGAGTCTTCTTTTTTTCCTTCTTGTTGCAAGTTTTTCGCACTTGTTATAGTTGGAGCAAAGTTCAGATCTGATAGATTACTCACCATTTGACGATTCATTTCTTCCGGATATGGAGAATATTTATCCCAAGTTCTAAGTCCTGCTTCAATATGTCCAATCATTGTCTCATTATAAAAGGCTGCAAGGGCTCCTGCAAATGTCGTTGTCGTATCTCCATGTACTAGTACAATATCTGGCTGTTCTTTTTTGATGATTGTTTCTAATCCCATTAGAGCTTTCGTGGTAATTTCGCTTAAAGTTTGTCCTTTTTTCATAATATTTAAATCATAATTGGGTGTTATTTGAAATGTTTCTAATACTTGATCTAACATTTCTCTATGTTGAGCAGTTATACATATCGTGCACTGAATTTCTTTTCTACTTTGTAATTCTTTGATTAATGGTGCCATTTTAATTGCTTCTGGTCTTGTTCCAAAAATTGTCATTACTTTAATCATTTGTTCACCTTTTTATACTTTCTTATTTGAAATATAAATTTGATATTACTATTGTAAAAACGTTTGATCCTTTTTGGTTCTTTTATTAGACGATAAAACCATTCTAGATTTAATTTTTGAAATAATTTGGGTGCTCTTTTTTTGGTTCCACTGATCACATCGAAAGATCCACCTACTCCAATGAAAATTCCTTTTTTGAAATCTTTAATATGTTTATAAATCAGTTTTTCTTGAGCTGGAATTCCTAAAGCGACTAAAACGATATCAGGTTCTTTTTTCTTGATATCTTCCAATATTTTGTCTTTATCTTCTACATATCCATTACTATATCCTAGTATTTTTACATTTGGATAATCTTGCTTGATTTTCTTTACTACTAAAGTGATGACTTCTTCTTTTGCTCCTAATAAATAGATTGATTTTTTTTGTTCATTTCCAATTCTCAGTAATTCCCATGAAATATCAATTCCTGTAATTCGTTCTGTTACAGGGTAATCTAACATGTGAGCTGCTTTTACAATTCCTACTCCATCTGGAACTACCATTGTATTTTTGTCTAGAATAATTTTTTCCATTTCTTTTTCTTTGGAAGCCATCATAAATGTTTCTGGATTTGCTGTCACAATAAACATTTTTTGTTCTTTTTTTATTGTTTCTTCTAGTAAGATTATAAAGCTAGAAAATGATTTTATATATAATCGTTTAAAAAATTTATTCATTCTATTCCTCCTAAAAACGTAATAAAAATTTTAATATTTGGATTAAATGCATACTATTTATAATTATTATAAATAGTAATATGCTTGGTAAAGCATATTTATAGCGTTCTAATATGGAGTGAAATCCGATCCATAGGAGTCCTAAAATAGCCCAAGAAAAGTATAAGTTGAATAATGGTGCTTCATAACAGTACCAATTCATTCCTAGAAAAAAGAATAACATAAAGCAAAGCCATGAAAAACAAATCTGAGCAAATTTATTTTTCCTATTTTTTATGAAACTATAGGTACAAAGTCCTAATAAAATTAGTCCTAATATGTTTAAATAGTTTGCTTCATTTTGCCAGATAAACACGTCTCCTCTAATTTGATAAAGTGGTGCGATAATACTTGATGCCATTAATTCTGTAACTCCATAAATACGATTGATGAAAGATAAATCTCCATGGGTTTTCGCATAGTCAAATACGGTAATCAAAATATTCCATTTGCCTAGAACAACACTAATACCAATAAATAAGAGGGCGACTTTAAGCCAACCTTTTATTTTATTCAATCCTTTTTCTCTGTTGCTCCAAATTCCTAATATTGCTGAAGTTGTTACTGCTCCTGCTGAACAAATGAGAGATAAGTCTTCTATTTCTTTTTCTTCTTTTTCTGATAATCTTGCATAAATAAATAGAATTATTAAAAATACACTTAACTGAAATTTTTCTAAAATGATTCCAAATAGCATGGTTGGAAACGAGAAAGCATATAGATACATCATCCACTTATTTTTTGTAATTCGTTTTAGCATAATCGCAGTTAGTAATAGAAAAATCACTTGAATCATAGCTAAAAATAAACAGTATGTATATGTTGGTAGTGGCAAAATAAAGCGAAGTGTTGCGAAAATGCAGTAAAATGGGAATGTTAGAATAGAGAAAAATATATGTCTAAAGTCTAAAAACCAAGTTACTTCTGGGAACATTTTAAACGATACATAGTAAGAATCAATTGAATATAGAATATCGTCTCTAATGGCGTTATTTGATATTAGAGAATACCAAATTGTATTGATTACTAACATGATTAAAAAGCCAATTATAAAGAAATTTTTTTCTTCTTTGGTAACTTTTTTGATTTCTTGTTTCATAAATGATGTCAGTATAGATAAAATATAATAACATATACAGAAAACGCAAAACAAAGAAATTCCTATTAGCAAGATACTCATGATTATTTTGAATGGCTCATTTAAAATGTCACTCAATATTCCGTATTGTGAAATTAGTCTCACTTTTTTAAACACTTGATATCCAAAAAATAGTGAAAAATAAATACTCATAATCATTTTTCTTTTGTTTAGTTTCTGAAATACTCGATTTAAAAAATTTTTTTTGACTAAGTAAATTCCAAATCCTATAGTGATTAATGCTGTTATTATGCTACTTATTTTTAATGCTTCTAGTGTTGTAGAACAACAAAGATTCATTATGAGTGCTAAAACAAGCAGAGAAATAAAAAAGCTTATGTCTTTAAATAATTTTATATGTTGTCTCATTTTTGTTACCTCTTTTTCGTTTGAAATGTGAAAATTGATAGTGCTAGATAAGTAATGGGGATCCCTATTATCGCGGCTACTATGTAAGCGACTAATTTATGTAAATGTAAGATATCAATAAAGATAAATACTGAAATTAATTGGATTACAAAGTTTGGAATGTAAGAGATCGAAAATTTGATTAATTTTTTGATTCCTAATTTTTTGTCTTTAAATGTGATATAGCTATTTAACAGATATGATATGAGTAAACTTGTGATATATCCTATTACGAAAGCTACTGTGGCGTTTTTAATGAATAGTGAATATAAATAAGCAAATAAGACGCCGTTAAATGTATTAATACAGCCTACAAATACAAATCGAATAAATTCAGGATTGAAAAAAGTATGTTTTACTTTTTTTACAAATGATGGTTTGTATTCTTGATAAGGAATAATGGTATTTTTTATTACCATAAAACCATGTTTTGAAACTTCTATCATTGGTAAGTCAGAAGTACTATCAGTATACATTTCTTTTATTTCTACGTTTTGATATTTTTCGTTTATTCGTTTTACTTTTTCTTCTCCATAACAGTTTTCTTTTAAGAATTTTCCTGTTTTGAGGTCAACGACAGATGAGATTAGATCTTTTACTTTTAGTTTTTTTGCTGGTATTTCTAATAGGAATTCTGGTGATGCTGAAATAATGATGTCGTTTTCATGGTCTTTTTCTAGATACCATTGCTTAATTTTTTTCATATGTTTTTTCCAAAATTCTTCTAGTAAAGATTCTTTATTTTCAAAGTCTTTTAGAAAGCAGAAGAATACTGTTTTCATTTCGGTTTTACTTTTGATTCCTAAAATATAAAGGGTCAAAAACCAAAGTTGTTTGAACCAATATTTGCTAATGGATTTTTTCTTTTTAAAACAATATTTATAAAAATCCACTGAGGAATCTCCATCATAAATGGTGCCATCAAAGTCATAAGCTATTATTTTCATACTTCCTCCTTATATTTTTGATACCATTTTTTCCAAAACGGAGTTTCAATAAAGTTAAATATTCTTCCAATAACACTACTTAATATCCATATGATAAGAAAGTAGAATGGAAAAATGAGATACTGATGATTTTGAATGATCGTCATCATTGAAAAATGATGGAGTATACGTTCTATTAAAAGAAACACGATTGGATGAAATAAAAATATGGTATAGCTGTTTTTTTCGTAAGAGGTAAATATAAATTTGAACGCATAAATTTTTTTTAATTTATCGATTCCTTTTAAAAACCAAGGTAAAATTACATAAAGGAATGATAAAAAGCTTAAGTTATATAGTAAAAATATAATATTATATTGGAATTTATTGATTTGCATATCAAATGGATATAAGTTGGTAAGTCCTAAAATGATTGTGATTAAAAGGGAAATGATTCCAATGATAGCGATTATTGTTTTTTTATTTTGTTCTTTTAACATTGGATAGAAAAATCCTAAGTAGGAAAAAAAGTTATATAGTAACCAACATTTAAATTCCATTTGATTTGGAATCCATAGATCCATCATGATAATAATGACAATCATTAAGAGGAGTGGCAATATTTTCCACCAAATTTGTTCTTTTTTTTCAAAGTAATAACGAAATAGTGGCATGGTAATTGTGATTAATAGAAAGGGCCAAATAAACCAAAGGGCAGAACTTAAATATGGAACTCCAAATGCAGGTACAGTTCTAGGGATCATAAATCCAATTTGTTTGATGCTAAATGTTGCATATGTTAAAAAGGCGATCAAAAGTCCTACTACTACATAGCACCAATAAGGAATTAGTAATCTCTTTACTCTTTTTTTTAAAAATTCAAAATAATTTTTTTTCTTTGCAATCATAAAACTTGCTCCACTTACAAAAAAGAATAGTGGCATCTCAATTAATAAAAATGATTTTAGGATTGTTTCTGTTGATGAATAGAAGAAGTAGGTCCAGAAAACGCAATGGATTAAAATTACCCATGTCATGGCGAATCCTCTTAATGTGTCTATTGTTTGATCTCGTTTCATAAGTACCTCCTAATATTACTTCAATTATAACAAACTTTTTCTTATATTTCTACAAATTTTGCAGAAAAAAAGAATCTATTCGATTCTTATACTTCTTGCATTACAATTAAAATCATCGGTTTACATTCTGTTTGTTGATAAAAGTATTTTCCGACTTTGTCTCGAATCCCAGATTTGATTTTGTTAAAGTCTACATAGTTTTGTTTGGTGTTTTCGTTTACAATCGTGAGTGAAATATTTTCTGCTTCTTTTATTAAATCGATGTTATCTTTCACATAGATAAATCCTCTGGTCAATATTTCAGGTCCTGCTAATACTTTTTTTGTTTCTTTATCTAATGTTACTGTCACGATGACAATTCCATTATCACTTAATGCTTCACGGTCTTTTAATACAAGTTCGCCAATGTCCCCTACTGTTTTTCCATCAATTAAAATATCGTCAATTTTAATGGTTTCTTGTTTTTCTACTAGTTCTCCATTAATAAATGTTGCTGTTTGACCATTTAGTCTTAGTAATATATGATCTTCATTCATTCCTAGTGATTGTGCTGATTTGGCACTTTCTACTTGATGGCGATATTCTCCAATGACTGGGAAAAAGTATTTTGGATTCATTAAATCTAACATGAGCATCACATCTTCACTAGAAGCATGATGCGATAAATATTTTTTACTAGATAAAATGATCAAATTAGCTCCAATTCTAGCAATACTGTCATGCATTGCTGTAGCACTTTTTTCCATTCCATCGTAAACTGGTGCTGCAAAGACAACTGTATCTTCACTGTTGATTTTAATAAATTTATCATATCCTCTAATAATTCTTTTTAGATTCGAAAATGGTTTTTCTCTTTCGTCTGAGATTAATACAATGATATTTGGATCATTCACATGACGAATGTTTTGAAGTCTAGTTTTATCAAATCTTAGGTATCCTAATTCTATACTTTTTAAAATTATTGATTCTAGGCTTTTTCCTAATACCACTACTTTTCGGTCTGTTTTCAGGATTTCTGTAAATAGTTCTTGAATACGATAAAACTGTGCCCCTGAAATATTGAATAAGATTCTTCCTTCGTTTCGGTATAATATTTCAGACATAGCGCTTGCGGTTCTATGTTTTGGAGATGTAAATCCAGTTCTATCTGCATATAAGGATTCACTCATCAAACATAAAACGCCTTGTTTCCCTACATAAGCTAGTTTTCCAATGTCTGTTTTATAAGCTCCTATCATGGTTGGATCAAAGATAAAGTTTCCTGTATAGAATATGGCTCCATCTGGTGTATAAATAACGTATCCAACAGAGTCTGGTACTGAATGTGTTAGACTAATTGGAAAGATGGATACATTCCCGAAATTAATTTTACGATGAGCTTTAATTGTTTTTAATTGGTTTGTTTTGATTCCTTCTTCTAATAGTGTTGTTTTTAAAAGTTCTATTGTAAAGGTTGTCCCATAGATTGAAATGTTTGGAAAATCTGCTATGATATCTGGAATGGCGCCCATTTGTTCGTCATGACCATGGGTAATAAAAATTCCTTTGATTCGTTTTTGATTTTCTTTCAAGTAATCATAGTTTGGAATAATATAATCTACGCCGAGCATTTTATCATCTGCGTATTTTAATCCGGCATCAAATACAAAAATATCTTTATCAACTTCTACAACATACATATTTTTTCCGATTTCATTTAGTCCTCCAAGACTAAATATTCTTATTTTACTCATTTTTTACTCCTTTCTTTTTACAAAAAAAATGACTAATTCATTATACCACAAAGGTTTCAATTAGTCTATTTAATTTCTTACAATGCAGCTTTTTTCACAGAATACAATTGCATATTCTAATATTTGTTCTACTTTATCTAATATTAATTCTTGATAGTATTTTTTTTCTTTTATTTGGTTTAATGCGATTTCTGCTTCTTTTTCCATCTCTTCTTTTGTATTTGCAATTTTAATTTCTATAATCATTCCTATACTTCTATCTACTTTTTCTATTAATAAATCATATCTTCCTATTCCTGCTTCTCTATTTGATTTTACGATAAATAGTTCATTTGAAAATATTGAAAATAAACCTAATAAATATCCATGATAAAATGCTTCTTTTTGGTCATGATAACTTCCTCTTGATAGTAAGCTGTTCAAAAATGTTTCTATTTTTTCTTTTTCATTGTGTAATATAGATTCTCTAAACTGAGAAAGTTTTTTATTTGCATCAAATCCTACTGTCATTTCTTTTACAATTTTGATAAATTCTTCTTTTACTTCTCTATTTGGTATTTTAAAGTATTTTTCTTCTTCGTTATAGTTATTTGTGATACTTTTATCATATGTTAAGTATCCAGATGCTAGTAATAGGTTAAAGATCACTTCTCCGTTTTCTATGTTGTTTTGTAAGTCTTGAAAGGTTATCATGTTGTTATAGGGAAATGTGATACTTTCTCCTAGTATTAGTTTTTCGATTTCTATTTTGTTTTCTTCACTTGTTTCTTTTAATATTTGTTTGATTAACGCGTTATCTGAGGTATTAAACCAGTATGGTGTTATTTTTTTATGGAAAGTATAGTTTAAGATACTCCATGGATTATAGATCGCTGTTCCTCCAAAGTTATATCCATTATAGTATTCTTTTATGTTTTTTGTGAGTTCTAATCCATAGTATTTTAATAGTTCTTTTGTTTCTTTTTCTGTAAATCCAAAGTATTCATTATATTGTTCGCTCATGATATCAAATATTAATGGGTTATTAAATCCGCTAAAAACACTTTCTTTACTCACTCTTGTAATTCCTGTTAATATTCCCATTTTTAAGTTTTCGTTTCCTTTTAAGCTACTTGAAAATACGCCTCTCATGAAACTCATGACTTCTTCATATATGTTATTGATATAAGAGTTTGTGATTGGGGCATCATATTCGTCCATTAAGATAATGACTCTTTCTTTATGGTATCTAGATAGCCATAGGGACAATAAGTTGATTGCTTGTGTGTAATCATCTTTTGTTCCAAGTTCTCCTTTAATGAGTTCAAATTTCTGTTTTTCCTCTTTGTCTAATATTTCTTTCACATAACTTTTTTCTGCATATAGTTTGGACATCATAATTTTGAATTGATTCATTACTTCTTCATAGGTATTTCTTTTTAGTTCTTTAAAGTCTACATGGATGACTGGGTATTTTCCGCATTCTTCCATGTAAACTGAATTTCCGATATAGAGTCCTTGAAATAGTTCTTTTTCTTTTTTATCAATGTTAAAAAAGCTATCCATCATTGATAGTAATAGTGTTTTCCCAAATCTTCTTGGTCTTGGAAATAAAACTACTTTATTTTTATTATATAGTATTTCTTCTATCACTTTGGTTTTGTCTACATAATAATAGTTTTCTGTAATTAAATCTCTAAAATTATCTACTCCTATTGGTATTGGTTTCATACTTTCACCTCTATTTCTATTATACTTGAATAATTTCCTTTTCACAATATAAAAGAAAACGTTTAAAACGTCTTCTTTGTATCAAATTCAATTATCGTTTGATATATTGCACTGGTTGTTCTAATGTTTCTTCTTTTTCTGATAACAAACTAGATAATTCTTTTAATTCTTCTAGTGACATGGATTCTATTAACATTTGTGTGCTTTCTACTTGTTCCGCTTGAGCTACTATTTTGTCGTGTAGGGCAGGAAATAAAGTAATTTCTGATAGCGTTAAGCAAAGAGATGAGCCTATGGTTGCTGCTGATGCGGTGCCTCCTTTTTTTAGTCCATTTGCTGTAGTTGTTCCTGCTGGAAATCCCAAAGTTGTTGATCCTGTTCCAAATAGTGTTGTTGATCCTAATGTTCCCATTGTTTATTCTCCCTTCTTTACATAAATTTTTTCTTTTTGCTCTGTAATTGCAGTAATCATTTTTCTCATTTGTTGTAGTTGTTCTAGTGTGGTAATACTAGATGCAATATCTTCCTTTGATGGCAGTTTTTCTTGTTCTAGTAATGGTGATATGGCGTTACTGATTTCTCCATATCGTTGAATGCTTTTTTTATTTTTTTGGAGTTGTATCCGTGATAGTTGTTCTTTTTTTAAGTTGATTCTCAACATGTTGTAATTTTGTAAATTGATGCATTCAAAGTTAATGATAGCGCTTACTCCTTGAATGATGAAATAGATGATTATGATGCTGTTTGGTATTATGGTAAATAGGTTCATTAAAATGAGTGCAATCACACTTTTGATTATATTTAAAATGATACCATTCTGATGAATTTGTTTGTTCATCTGTAGATAGGATAATGTTTGATTGATATTATTCATATCAAGGTGATAATTCCTATTTTTTTCTTTCGCAATTTCTCTTCTAAATCTCATTTTTTCTTTTTGATAATATGAAATCATTTGTTTTGTTTCTTCTGGCACGTTTTTACGATTGGTTCTTTTTTGTTTTTTAAGTGCTTTTTTTATTTTTCTATCGATGGCTTTGTCATTCATATGAATGGCTAATTTCGAAAATGGTTTTAGTAATCGATATTTTATTTTTTCTACTACAAGTACTATTTTTTGGAATTGTTTGGCTCCGCATCGTTCGTAAAAGTGCAAACGATCCATTAATATTCCCCCTTTTTTATTGATGGTTATGATAGCATAAAAAAATGGATTCGTCAAATTTGTTTTTGAATCCATTCCATAATAATATTTACAATATCGTCTTGTTCTTTTTTTAATTCTATATTTTTTGGGATACGGTGCCATTTATATAGGCAATTTCTACAGCAAGTTGCAGTTGCGTGTTGAGCGATAAATACTGGGTGTCCCTTCATTGGTGTCTGTTTTCCATCGTTTTTGATTTCTTTTGGTGCTAATCGTGTTTGAACAAATTGATAGGCGTGTTGTCTAATGGTGTCAATTCCTTTATCTTCTATATATTGTTTTTCTTTTTCTGTTAGTTTAAATTGGTTTCTGAATGTTGATTTGGATAGTTGTTCTAATATCATGTTTGATTCCATTTAAAATAGTAACATTGGTAAAATATAGAAGATCATCAGTAGTGTTCCTGTAATAGTGGTTAGAAATACATAAGGCAATTTGTTTTTATTTACTGTTGTGATTTCTGTCATTCCTTGATATAAGATTGTTAGGTATAATATGATTGTCAATAATAACATAGTCATTGCCAATTTGGTGGAAATAAATAGGAATAATAGGATAATAAGTTCTAAGGTTGTGCTTATGATAGAAGTCATTCCAAGCATTGTAAATATTGTTTTGAAGTTTAGTTTTGTTTTGCTAATTGGTCCTAATAATAAATACATAACAGCACCTGTTGTAATTATGCTTACGATTGTAAAAAATGTTCCTTGTAAAAAGAGTTTCAAAAATTGGGTGTTTTGTATGGTCCATGGAATTAAAAAGTTTGTACTTTCGGTTATGATATTATAAATTAAGATTCCTGATATAATGGCATTGACCATTAATAGGATACAAGCAAAGTTAAAGTTTTCTATTTTTGTTTGTTTTTTGATAGTATCTATTGGTTTTATAAATATTTCTTTTATGATGTTTAAAAGTAGGTTTTGATCGTTTTTCTTGCAAGTATGTCCTTCTTCTAGTGGTTTTCCACATTTTGTACAAAATTTCATTGTTTTTCCTCCTTCATTTTTTAATATCTAGAGAAGTAGTCTACTAAGTTTTTTGCATCTATCATTGTATAGGTGTTTTGGTCTATTTGATAAGTCGCATTCATGTAGGTATAACTATTTGATTCTTTTGTTTGTTCTGTATTCAGAAAATCGGTATATTTTATTTGATATTTGTAGTTTGCTTTGAAGCAAAATTCCAAGTATCCAAATTCATTTAGTTTGACATTTTCTAATGTGATTTTGGTAAATTCGATGTTAATTAGTTTGTTGTAAGCTTTTTTTAAATTTTTGATTAATTGTTCGTATGTTTTTTCTAATTGTTTATTTTCTAATGTTTTTTCTTTTAGGGCGTTTTCATAAAGATTTGTTAAGTCTTTTTGGATTGTGTTTTCTATTTTTGTTTGTTCTTCTTTTTTAATCATGTCTAGTGATAGCTGAGCTGTATATTTGTTTTTGTATGTGTTTGGGGTAATTTCATCTTCCATTTTGTATCCATTTGGTAGTGTAATTTCTATTTTTGTTGGGGCTTTTAGTACTTGGGTTAATAGATAGGTATCACTGTTGTTCGTTGTTTTTTCTAGGTATTTTTTTTGTACTTTTACTCCTGCATAAGTTATGTTTGAGTCTTTTGGGACTGTGATGGAAAAGTCTTTTATGATATGGTTGTTCATTGATATTTTCCACTTTTTTATGAATAAAAATTGTGTTTGTTTTTCTAGTGGTATGGTGATGGTTTGGTCTTTGTTTGTTTGATAATGGATGGTTACGTTTGCTTGATTGTTTTTAGAAGTTACATTTGATATGTTGTATTCTTTGATGTCTACTTGTTTGATAAGTGTTTCTATTGTTGTTTTATTGATAAATGTTTTGTCCCCTTCGATATTTAAGTAGTGATAAAGTTGGTTTGTATTTTGATTGATAATTGCTTTGAAGTAATTTAGTGCTACTGTTTTTGGAGAATTTAGGTGTAAGAAAAGTCCGATGGTGAGTATGGTTAATATGATTATTGACATCACGATTGTGATTATTTTTTTTGTTTGTTTATTCAGTTTTGTGAATTTGGTTCCACAGTTGGAGCAGTATTTGTCTCCTTTGTTTTTTTTTGTTCCACATTTACTACAATACATGATATACTCCTTTCCTGCCTTCAATTTACATTTTTTTTCATTTTTTGTCAATTGTTTTAATTGATAAGTTGGTTTTTATATTTGATATAACATTTCAAAAAAAGTAGGATATGTAATCCCACCCTTTATGGTTTTCAACATATATTGTTTTATTTAAATGTACAAATAAAAAAGAAAATATAATTATAAAATATCACTTTGGTAACCATATGATTACTGCGGCGAGCCCGAAAACGACGTCCTTCATCGTCCGTCGTTTTCATTTTCTTTTTCTTTTTCTCTTTTTTACCTTTATTTTCCTCCGTTCGGAGATCCAGAGTTATGTTGCTTCGCAACTATCCGAGCACTACCACCCGGAACGAGCGGCTGCTGTACGCACCACCTGCAAGGCTTGTGCTGTAGAAGTAGAACACTCCTGCATTCGTCGTATCGTAATAGCCCCCGCCACGAAGGAACCACGGGTAACTCGAACTGACGAAGCTGGCGTAATCTGAATACCATCCGCTCGTCTCACTTAGTGCATGTCCGTAACATATTCCTGAATTACATGCTGTTGTTGCACTTGTGCTTGTGTAATTATCGTAATACTTACTTGCTGGTAAACTACTAAATCCTGCATTCCCTATTGTATTACTATATACTCCCATTACGTATTCCCATGCTCC
>CAJTLA010000004.1 GCA_910576985.1 uncultured Bacilli bacterium | reverse complement strand
AGTGTTTGGTTCTTGTCAATGAGATATTGCTTCCTCATTGATAATATACTTCATAAGTATCCCTAATTCCTTCAAAAATATAGAAAAAAAAGAAATTTTTTTCAGTTACTGGAGCTAGTTTTGCTTTTCCTTATTGCCTGAGTAGTAACAAAAAAAGTTCAGAATGATATCTGTACTTTTATCTTTTTAATGTTTGTTCTATGTTATTTAATAATTCTTGAATCTGATTAAAAGCTTTTGATAAAGGATAACCATCTACTAAAATATGACTGACTGTAATATTCAATGTCATACAATATTTATGATCCTGCTTTTCATATTTTCCAATACAGATTCTTGGGATACATTGGGAAGCTTTGTCATCTGGTATTGGATGAGTCATTTGTACAAAGTTTGTCCATGGGACGCAAGTAATATAATATTCATCATAACAGTTTTGTGGGTTATAGTTTTCCTTTTTTATTTCTGTTTGTTGTTTGGCTTTTTCAATATGGTCATATGAAGTTTTATAAAAATCTTTAAAGTCTTTATGATTCTTATGTCTAACATTTTCAAATGTTCCTAGATTTGTCATCACAGTAAATGCTGGATGAATGTCATCATAGATTACAACTTCATCATTTACAAGTCTCATTCTAAATTCTTCAATACTATTTAGACCTTTTACAATAATGTATAGTAAATCAATGAAGAAGGATTCTTTTGTGTTTTCAGTATGTTTTTTTAGTTTTGTGACATCGAGAATAACACTCATACTATAAGTACTGTTTGAAAATGAGTGAAACCATTCATAGGTTTTTCGTCGATTCCATTTTTCAAGTTCCATTTTCTGCATGTTTATTCTTCTTGTCCTTTCTTTTTTTCATATGTTTTTTGTGCTCTATTTATTTGTTGAAATAACAAGAAGTTACGATAGTCTGGGTTTTCTGTTACCTCATCTAGTATCCTTAGTTCTGGTGGTAAGCTAATTTGTCTTTGTGTTTCTGTTTGTTCTACTTCTAATAAACAAAGTGGCATATTTCGAAATATATCAAGTCTAAAATATTGGTTATGATATACAAATGAATAACGATCTTTTGTTAGGGGTTGTGCGTCAATCGGCATCGTTGCTCTTAAATATTCTTTTTCTGTCATTTTTCTCATCATTTTGATTCTGGCCTTTGGATCTTGGGTATCTTTTTTTTGAATTTCAAAATAAGTTGAGGCATTTTCGTCACTCATTTTACGGAATCCACGTTCCTCTTCTGTATAAGTTTGTTCAATTCTCATCTTTTTTGTAATAGAAATACTTTTTAAAAATTGACTAATAGAAGCGCCATCAATTAAAAATTTTCTTTGTTTTTGAATTGGAACTGGAATTCCAAGTCCTCTATGAATGGTGTCTGTTACTTCATTCATTTTTTCTTCAAAGCTTTGTTGATTTCCGATCACATGCAAGTTAGGATGTCCCATCCAGCATCCTAATGTTGCTTGGTCTAATTCTCTTGCTTCTTCTTTTGTTTCACTTCTTGCTTCATTATTCACAAGTGTATAAAATTCTTCTGCGCCTTTGGCTGCTGTTACTAAATGAAGGATCATTTTGTATCTGGTTAATAGGTCAATTTCTTTTAACGATAATTCTTCTAAAATTTTTGCAAATCCTTCTTTATCAATATAGGCTTTATTATCTAATGCGCCTCTATCACAAACAAGTAAGCATTTTGTACTCTCTGGAAGTGTCATGGCAAAGTTTTCATACATTGCTTCTTTATATAATTGATAACTTAAAATTCCTTTTTGAAACTGGTATGTTGGAATCGATAATGTTCCAAATGGTCTAGCACCTGCTGTAATTAGTTCTGTGGCACTTTCTCCTATAATGAATACTTTGTAGCCTTTTTCAGTAAATTCTTTTTCAATTTTTTGAAGTGCGGTTGTTTTTCCTGCACATGGTCCACCTGTTAAGACAATTTTAATAATTTTACTCATATTCTTTCTCCTTTGGATCATATATTTTTTTCATTACTTTTTGTTTTGGATTTAATTCATGAAGTGAGCCATGAGTAACTCCAAATTTTGTTTTATCTGTAATGAGTTCTTCTCCTGTCAATTCAAAATAGTACATGTTGATTGGACCTCGATGAGTTACAATTAAAGCATCATCCATGGATAATAGCCAGTCTAATACTTCTTTTTGTCTTTTGTATAAATCTAATAGTGATTCTCCTTTGGGATAACGCTTATCAATAGGAACTGTTTTGGCATATTCTGGAAAGTGTCTGTTTGCTTGTCCCTGACGTAGTCCTGTCATTAGTCCTTTGTCTAGTTCACGCAGTCGTTTATCCCACTCAATCGGAACTCCATAAGCATTAGATACTAGACGTGCGGTTTCTTTGGCTCTTGTAATATCACTACTATAAATTCTTCGAAATTTGATTCTATGGGTTTTCATAAATTGAATGGTATCTCTTATTTGTTTTATACCAGTAGTCGTTAGGGAGACATTACTCCATCCTCCAATAAATCGTTCATCATCTAATCCATGTCGTAATAAATAAATCATATTTTCTCCTTTCATGTGTTTTTTTTACACTTCTTAATGGTTAAAAAAAGTATGAAGTGCATTATTTGTATCTTTCATTTTGTCTTTTTGGGTCGTATATTTTCCTGATTATTTTTTGTTTTGGATCTAATTCATGAAGTGATGCTCGTGTCACTTCAAATTTTGTTGGGTCTGTTGAGATCTCTGTACCTATTAAACCATAATAATACATATTGATTGGTCTACGATGAGTTACAATTAAAGCGTCATCTATGGATAATAGCCAGTCTAATACTTCTTTTTGTCTTTTGTATAAATCTAATAGTGATTCGCCTTCTGGATAGCGCATATCAAACGGAATTATTTTATTATAATATTGTGGAAATTGGTTTTTTGTTTGTTTTATTGTAAGACCATTTATGAGTCCTTTGTCTAATCCTCGCAATCGTTCATCCCACTGAATTGGAACTCCATAGGCATTAGATACTAGACGTGCGGTTTCTTTGGTTCTTAAGATATCACTACTATAAATTCTTCGAAATGTAATTTTATGTTTTTTCATGAATTGAATGGTATCTCTTATTTGTTTGACTCCAGTTGTTGTTATGGAAACATTGTTCCAGCCTCCCATGAAACGTCGATCATCTATGCCATTACATAGTAAGTAAATCATATTTTTTCCTGCCCTTTATATTTAGGTGGTGTAATCACAAATTGTTTTGGGGTTTCTCCGAAGTTCAATTTTCTATCTTTATCATAAACTTCTTTTAAATAGCATTCTCCACAAAGAGGAACGTATTCTACAGAGTCCAAACTACCATCAATTAGAACTTCTTCTCCTTCTAATACAAATTTTCCATTTACTTTCCGTCCTTGAAACTTCGCTTTTCTAGTTCCACAGCATCCACATAAATTCACTAGTTCTTCTATATGATCAGCAATTCTCATGAGTGGTCCACTTCCTGTGAAAAACTCTGATTTAAATGTGGTTCTAAGTCCATAGCATACCACTGGGATATCATAATATTTTGCGATTCTATAAAGGTCCCAGACTTGCTCTTCACTTAAAAATTCTGCTTCATCTACAACAACACAGGCGATTCCATCTTTCTTCCATTGTTCTCCATATGGTAATAACAATTCATTTTCACCTACCAAGTAGTCAACTTTCCGACTTACTCCTAATCTAGAAACAACGGAGTCGTCCCCTTTCGTGTCCTTTTTCGATTTCAGTAAAACAATGTGTTGCCCATTTTCTTCATAATTATGAGCGACTTGTAAAAGAGCAGTTGTTTTTCCACAATTCATAGCTCCAAACCTAAAATGTAAACTTGCCATACTTCTCCTACTTTCTAAAATACTTTTTTTTCTTCTATTTTCTTTTTAAAACGGTATTGCTTTGCAGGCTTTTTTCCTTCAAATTTTGCGGTATCACCAGTATCTTCAATTAGATTTAGACTTAACATTTTTTTTCTGAAATTTCTTCGATCTAATTTTTTTTCTAATATAGCTTCATATACTTTTTGAAGCTCTGGTAATGAAAATGAATCTGGAAATAATGCTTTTAAAATGGTTGAACTTGTAATTTGTCTTTGCAGTTCTTTCAATGCTTCTACTAGAATTTCGTTATGATCGAATCCAAGCGGTGGCACTTTATTGATCGAAAACCAGTCTGCATTAGAGGTTCTCAAGGTTTCTCTTAAGATGGCAACTCGTTTGCTATCAATCACTCCAATATAAGCAATGGCAACCATTCGCATTGTGGGGGCTCTATTTACTTTTCCAAATACGCCAAATTGTATAATTCCGATATTTTCAATTCCTGTTTTTTCTTTGATTTCTCGTTTGGCGCCTTCATATAGGTCTTCATTGTTGTAAAGAGCTCCTCCTGTTAAAATCCAATCTCCCATAAATGGTTCATTTTTTCGTTTTACTAGTAATACTTTCGTATTTCCCTGTTCTACCGTAAAGATGGCAGTAATTACATGAATTCCTTGATTTTTATAAAGTTTATCTTTTACATTCATTCTACCACCCACTATCATTATAAGTGTATACTAAACACTTGTCAATGTTAAAATAAAAAAATTTAGATTTTTTTCTAAATTTTTTTATTGAGTTAATTTGTCTTTCACTTTTTTGCTAACTGAACTCATGTCTGCTTTTCCTTTTAATTTTGGAGTTAATAGGCCCATAATTTTTCCCATGTCATTAGGTGCTTTCGGACTTACTTCTTGAAATGTTTCCTCAATGATTTTGTCTATTTCTTCTTCACTAAGTTGTTCTGGCATATATTGTTCTAATATGTGAATTTCTTGTTCTGCTTTTTCGATTAAATCTGTTCGATTTCCTTTTTCAAATTCTGATATGGATTCTTTTCTTGTTTTAATTTCTCTACTGATGATGGTGATTACTTCATCATCTGTTAATGGATGTTTTACTTTTAATTCCTCCATTTGCATAGCACCTTTTACCATACGAATCACAGTTAGTAAGTTTTTGTCTTGATTTTTCATTGCTTGTTTTAAGTCTTCTAAAATTTTTTCTCTCATTTTTTTTATCCTTTCCAAAAGAAGTCATAACTTAGTTATAACTTCTTTCTCTTCTACGACTGTTACGAATTGCTTCTTTTTTGGCTTTTCTTCTTTTTACGCCTGGTTTCATATACCCTTCTTGTCTTTCACGTAAGTTTTTTAGGAGGCCATCTTTCGCATTTTTTTGTTTCATGGTTCTAAGTGCTCCATCTACATTCCCATTTCGAACAACCACTTTAGTCATATAGAATCCCTCCCTTCTCAACTACATGTATTATAACACTTTCCTTTCTATATTTCAACAAAAAGTGATAGAAAATAAATGGAAATGTTCAAAATTTGACAAGCAATTGATAAATGAATAGAAAAAAACTGTTAGAAATCTAACAATCTTTTTCTTAATATATTCGGATCAATGTTCCTACAATCCTTCCTGCTTTTAATACAATTTCTGTACATTGAGCTAGAAAAGGAATTGTAATTGGTATAGATATGATCGATAATATTCCAATGATCACATTCTGATATTTTTTTAATAAGAGCATAATGTTCGATCCTTTGCTCTACGAAATGCGGATCCTAAACTCCTTCCTAAATCCATAATTACATCAATTCCTCTGACTAAGGAACTAATAAATGTACCAGTAATATTAATTCCACCATGCACTTCATTTAGTTTTTGACTGGTTAATTCTGTCATATTTTTTCTCCTTCCTAGTTGCATTTTAATGGTCTAAAGAAGCCATCTACAACGCCAATTAAAAATACTACTCCAGCTACAATTGCTAGACCAATTCCAAGTTTTGCAGCACCACCATTAATCATACAGAGGCGCTCTTGCTCTATCTGTTTCATTTTTCATTCCTTCTTTCCATTTTTGATTCAATTCTTCCCATAGACTTACGTTTTTAATTTTCAATCGAATTGGAACGATATTGTTTTTTACTAATAATTTTTTTGAAATCGACATTACCACATACGCATATATTATATTTTCGCTAGTGATCTGTTCAGTGTTTATTTTTTTTAATTTTATTTTATTTTTTACAATCGCTTGTTGGAATGGTTCTAGTTGTTCTTTTGAAAGTACGATTTTTAATACTGGTTTTTCTGTTTCTTCTACTACTCCATAGAACGTTTGATATGTTGGGTAATGAATACAGATTGTACTAAATAATAGGAGGAGCATTGATAGAATGATTAGAACGAAAAGCCAAGTGGTTCCTTTTGGATATTTTCTGTTAACAATCCAAGTTACTTTATCCATTCTTTCGCACATCCTTTTTTATTTTTCCATTTGATATTTCAATACATTGATCAAATAAGTCAGCATTTTCCATTCTGTGTGATATCATAATCATTGTTTTATTTGGAAATTTTTCAAACAATCGTTTTAAAATTCTCCGTTCCATATTTTCATCCATTTGACTAGTTGCTTCATCTAGTAATAGTATGTTAAATGGAAGCAATAATGTTCTAGCTAACACCACTCTTTGTTTTTCTCCCCCTGATAAGTTTGAACCATTTTCTTCTAACATAAGGTGATGTCCTAATGGATTTTTTTCTATCATTTCATCTACTTCTGTCATTTTTAAAATTTGTTGATATTGATGATTTGCTTTTTTTCCCAATAAAATATTATGTGAAATTGATCCAGTAAATAATTGCTCTCTCATAGATACATAAACGATATTTTGTTCAATTGCTTCTTTTTTTATGTCTACTAAGTCAATTCCATCAATAAAAATAGAATTTCTATTCGGTTCATAGTATTTCATCAGTAATTTTAAAATGGTACTCTTTCCATGGCCACTTTTTCCAATTAGTAACACTTTATTTCCTTTTTTGATATGGAAAGTTATGTTTTTTAAAATTGGTTGGTTTTCAAAATATGAAAATGTTGCGTTTTTAAATTCAATACTCCCATGGATTGTTTGTTCATAAATTCCTAGTTCTTGTTGTTCATAAAATAGGTTTGATAAACGTTTCCATGCTACTTTTACTTTTTTCCACTCTTCTCCTAATCGTAATAAGTTCCGAACAGGATCTATGAAATAGATAAATAATGAATGAAATAATAGTAGTGATGCCATGGATAGTTGATTTTTAGAGATGAACCATATTCCAAGTCCTAAAATAAATAAAATTGAAAAGTCGAACAAGCTTTGGTTTAATATTTGTGATTCATTTTGAGTATACTCTAATTTTTTGACTCCTTTTATATATTTTGTATATTTTTGTTCAAATGTTTGTTCTACTATTTCTTTTAAGTGACTTCCAAACACGCTTTCATATCCACTGATAGATTCTACCATATAGGAAGTTACTTTGGCGCTTTCTTCTTCTAGCTGTTCTACTTTTTTTTGAATTTGTTTTTGATAGATACAGAATATCATGATATACATAATGAGTGTTATGAATGCGATAAAAAATAGTTTTTCATGAATTCCATAAAGTAAACTGCCACTAATGAAAAAAAGAGGTAGATCCATTAGGGACGATAGTATTACTGTGGCTAGAAAGGAGCGAATTACACTGATATCTTGTATTCTAGCAATCATTTCTCCAGTCGTTCGATTTTTATAATGTCGATAAGGAAGATGGAGTATTTGATGAAATACCAATTTCATGAATTGAAAATCTATTCTTTGATATATATGAAAGAATAGTTTGTTTCTCAGAAAACTACTTCCATTTTTGATCAAAATAAATCCTGCATATAAGAACATCGAAAAGTAAAGGTACATAAGTTCATCGTGTTGTTCTAACATTGAAATAAAGTGTTGTAATAATGTAGAATTAAAAATTGAAAAAACGGTAATAATCAGTGAAAGAAGAACCATAATTGTAATGGGACTTGTTTCTTTTTTTAATGTTTTCATAAAATAAGTTTTTAAAAAAGGGGTTGTTTCAATATAGGTAATAGGGGCCTTTGGATAAAATGTCAAAATGATATGGTTCCATATTTGTTCAAATTGTTGAAACGATAGTTTCTGTATTCCTCTTGCTGGATCTCCAATGATTATATACTGTTTTTTTTGATTGATTTCAAATAGGACAATGTAATGATAATATGATTCATTTGGTGCTACATGTGCAATACATGGAAGTAGGATTGTTTCTTCTATGAATTCTTGAAAGTTTCCTTCCATTCCTTTTGCTTCAAATCCTATCTTTTTTGCTACTTCAATAATCTCGCTCGCTTTTACTCCTGTTTTATCTACATGTAGCTGATCTTTTAATTGTTCATAGGGAATATTTCCATGATAGTATTGTATGATCATTGCTAAACAAGCTGCTCCACAATCTTTGCAGTCTTCTTGTCGTATCATTGGATATTTTTTTCTCATACTCTCACCTCCTCACTTATATATACGACAAAAAAAGGTGCTTCACCTCAAGCATCTTTCATTTTTTTATGATTTTTATTGTTTTTTTTCCATATTTTCGTTCTTTTAAGAGTTGAAAGGGTTCTACTGAGAATATTTCATCCTCATATTCACATACAATGATTGCATTTTTTTTTAGTAATTGATGTTGAATTAAGTATTCTAGGGTTGGACCAATTAAGGAGAGATGATATGGGGGATCTAGGAAAACAAGATCAAATGTTGTTTTTATTTTTTGATGAATTTTAAATGCATCCGATTTTAAGATGGAAGCATTTTTGATTCCTTTTGTGTTTTCCTGAATGGTTTTGATTGCTAAGTCACTTTCGTCTACAAATAGGCATGTTTGGGCTCCGTTGCTGAGTGCTTCTAGCCCCAGTGCTCCACTTCCTGCGTAAAGGTCGAGACAAGTTTTATTTCTAATATCTTGTCCAATCATTGCAAACAGGGATTCTTTGACTCTGTCCATGGTAGGTCTTGTTCCTTCCATGTTAAATCCTTTTAATTGCTTTCCTTTATAAATACCACTAATAATTCTCAATTTTATCACTTCTTTCGTATATTATTGCGATTTTGATCCAATATAGTAATGTGAGCAATCACACATATTAGTACTCCCCTTTAAAAGAGCATTTTGCTCTTTTTATTTTAGTGTAGATATAATTGATTCAACCATTTCTAAGGTTTCCAAGGCTTTTGAAAGTCGATCTGTAGGTCTTAGTTTATAGTTGGTTTTTACTTCTTCTTCAAAGATGCGAAACATATTTGGGTTACGGTTCAAGATTTTATACCAATTGGAATTTTCACGGAGATATCTTCCTAGATAAGGGTTATTTTTAATTGCGAATTGTGTTTCTAAAGTCATTAATCTTCAAAATGTTTATATAGTGGTCTAGGTTTATATTCCGTCTTTTTTTCTGTTTTGGTATCTTTTCCTGTTAAGTCTTGAACTACACTCAGTACTCTTTGAATACTGCTTACTCCATTTTGGACACTATCTAAATCCACATTTTTCAGTAATCCCATCAAGTCTGCCATACTAGTAATGCCTGCTGTTGCGGCTACTGCTTCTGTTGCTTCATTTAAATATGGTTTCCAAGTTTCTGTGTCTTCTCCATATAAATCATATAATTCATAAAATTTTTGCCAACTCATTTCTCCACTTTTTGTATATTTAATGAGTCTAGGATTCCTTTTTACAAATCCTTTGAATTCTTCTATATTCGCCATGATTACCACCTACTTCATTATATGTAAGCAATCATAAAATATTTCCATTTTATTTATAACTGGGGTTCTTCGTCATTGCATCCAATATTTCATATAGGTTTGTATGAAGGCAAAGATCACATATATCATGATCACTTTTGATGGCACATTTTTTCATAAAATATTCTGATAGAATATTCGCAAGTGGATAGCGTAATAAATAATTGATCAATCCATCATGTAAATCATAATCATAGTTTACTATTTGTTTTACTTTTTTTTCATCTAATTCTTGTAGTCTTCCTGTTTTTCTATATGTCGTTTCACAATGTAATTGGTAAGCAACAGCTTTCATCATTCTGGATTCAAAGTACATTCTATTGTTTTTTCTTGCTTTTATTAATGGTTGATATTTTGAGTCTGTCAGGTACTGCTCTAGCCTTTTTTCCATATAAAATGAGAATACTTCACATAGGAATGAATATTGATTTGGTATTATCATTGGGTGACTATTTCGATCAATAAAATGGGCAAGTTCATGAACAAGCATAAACACATCGGAATCGTCTCCATACAATTTTATATATGCTTTATTGCTTTCTGTATCTACAAATGTTTTTTCAAGTTGATCATCAATCACGATTCGTCCTTGATCGATTCCAGTTTGAATCATTTGATAGTATTGTTCATTATATTGTCTATAGAATTCCAATGCTAGTGGTAATTTTAACGGGTTTTCTATTGTTTTAGGATACTCTACTTTTTGATAGTCATGATCAAAGATTGTAATCATTTGTTTGATTGCTTCTGTTTCTAGAAATCTAGGATAGGAAGATTCTATTTTTACTCTTTCTATAAATTTTTGTATTTTTTCTGATGACATGATTTTCTCCCTTCATTTTTATGATTCAATTTCCCATTTATGCTTAATAGGTATGTGATTCTTTTTTCTAATTTTGATGGGTTATGTGCAAGGGTATCACAACATTGTATTATAATTTTTGTGCGTGCTAGTTCCTCATCATTTTTGATTTCTTCTTCTGTAATTGGGGAATCGTGTTGTTCAATTAGATAACATAGTCTCTTTATTTCATCTGGATTAAAATGTAGTCTTTTTAGAATTTGAAGTGCTATTTGAGCAGATATTTTTGGATGTCCTCTAAAATGTCTTATTTCTTCATCTTGATAAGAGTGTGGTTTCCCGATATCATGCAATAATAATACAAGTCTTATTTCTGCGTCTTTTGGTGCGTTTTTCAAAGTCAGTAAGGTATGATTCCAAACATCAAGATGATGATGAGGATGATTATATTCCAATCCAATCATATCTGATAGTTCTGGAATTAACACTAACAGAGTGTTTAAATGATTGTGAATGCTCGTGACTACATCATCATTCATTAAAATGTGATATATGGTTTCTTTTTCCATTTAATAGCTCCTATTCTTTTTTGAGGTTCATTTGGTTTTTGGTAATTTCAAAAGTTTAGTTTGAATATTCACTTGTAATTCCTAAGTATTCTTCTAGAGTAATCCAGTTTCCTCCATTATAAAGTTGTGGTGCTAGATCGCCTACATATCTGAGATGCCATGGTTCATATTGGTAACCTGTAATATTTTCTTTGCCTTTTGGATAACGAATAATAAACCCATATTTGTAAGCATTATTTTGTAACCACTTTCCTTCTTTGGTTTCTCCAAAGCTAAATAGTAAGCTATTGACATCGATTGCAAGTCCGGTTTGATGTTCTGAGTGTCCTGGTCTCGCTGAATAAGTATCTGCTTCTTTTTTTCCATCTCTTGCTACATAGTTGTTGTAAAGTCTATTTTGGGTGCTATAAGAACGAAAGCCACTAATAATTTTTAGTTCGATTCCATCTTCTGCTGCTTTTTGTTTTAGTTGTTCAAAAGCGGTCGTTAATTCTGGTAATAATCCTGGTGCATAATTACTTGGTAGTGTATATGTTTTGTTCGCGATTAAAATATTTCCAATATAATAAATACCATTTTTTACTTCAATTGAGTATCCTTTTGATGTTTTGTTTTGGTTTCCTTGATTTTTTGAATTTTCTTTAACAATTAGGTTAAATGACTCTGTTTTTTTGTTTCCGCTTTTGTCTTTTGCTTCATAGGTAAGAGTATATTTTCCTGCTTTGTGTACATCATACTCTCCTTTTATTTCTATTGTTATTTTGTCATGACTATTATCAGTTACTTTGATTTCTTTTAATAGGTCAATTTCTTCATTTTCATATATTTCAATATTTTTCACGTTTTCTATTGTAGGTTCTATATTATCTATTACAATCAATTTTACTTTATATGTTTTTTTGTTTACTTTAAAAATTCCTTGATATGTTCCTGCATGGTAAATTTTTTCTTTTTCTAATTCCAATTTTTCCCATTTTAATGTTTGGGTATTTGTTTTTTGATCCAATTGGTATGTTATGTTTGTAGGTACTTTTTCTCCAATGGTTAATTTAATTTCTTTTTGATAAGTTGGTTCTTTTGTTTTTTCGTTAACGATCCATATCATACCTACGATCATAACCATTCCTATCAAAAAAAGTTTTTGTTTCTTTTTCATATTTTTCTGAAGAGACTTCAGTTTTCACCTCTTATCATTCTTTTTTTATTTTTCTTTTTGTTTCTTTACTGCATATACTTGAAAGTAATCTTTCCCATACAATGTATGAATGTCTTCTGTTCCCATGTAACCGATTCTGTTATTTGATAACCCTAGTGCATTTAGTAAGCTTTCTAATGTATATCCACTATCTTTTAGAGTATCTAAATCAATTTCTAAAAAGGCTGGAACTTCTGGAAATATATCAATATTCAGTTCTATCATTTTTGATGAATTGAGTCCTGGTAATTCAAATGCTATTCTTTCTGTTATAACATCAGTAATTGGAAAATATCCTAAATCATTGAGTTGGGCAATTAGGATTTCTGACTGGTCATTCGGTATTTTTGAAACTTTTACTACTCTTTTATGACTATAATCATTTTGATTAATATGTAACGTTAATTTGGTTGCGTCACTGATTGTTAAACGTAATAATTGATTACTATTGATTATTTTTTTATCTTTAGAATCATAGGCACATACTTGTCGATTTCCATTAAAAGTACAGATTGCTCCCAATTGATTTAACCTTGTAGTTAACTGTTCAGAATCCACCTCTAATACTTTTACTTCGCTTTCTTGTTTGGCTTGAATAGTTCCAAGTTCTCCAAAGTTTTCCAATAAAGAAACTGCGGTTTCATTCAATAATTTTTGTTCTTCCATTTTCTCTTCTCCAGTTCTTTTTCATATAAAAATTGTCTGAAAAAAGTGCTAACGATTCACTTTTTACAAATCTCCTAAAACTCGGAATTCCCGATGATGTGTAAATAAACCATATTGAGACATCGCAATTGGATTAATTCCTAAATATATTATACCATTATTTATAAAAATTTACATTACAAATATTCGTTTTCCGATTTATTAGTTATGTTATTATTTACATATATGTTGTCTTTAAAAATATCGTTATACCTCTCAATAGTTTCATCAACATTGAACCAATATACACTTGTTAATAACCCATCGTATGGATCAACTTCTGTTCTTTCTAACATGCCACCTAATGATTGTATTGTTCTTGATGATCCTAAATTATTGATCTCACAGACTAACATAACTTTATCTAATCCTAATTTTTGAACTTCGATTAAGCCTAAATATAAATTTATTTTATTATACCCTTTTCTTCTTTCGGTTGGGCGTATCCCATATCCTATATTACCACCAAATTGCTTCATTTCCTCTGTCAAATTCCATCGTACATTTATTGAACCTATGATTCTGTTATCGGATTTTCTAATTATAAAACAAATTAGAAAATGAGAAACCATTTTCTTTTTTTGAATATTTTTGTTTGTTGATCATATAGTTAACTAGAGTTACTAGAGGAGGAACAAGAATGATTAATAAAAAAAGTTTGTGGTTTTTGACGTTGTTTAGTTTAATATTAGTACTTAGCGTATACTATATTACCATGCCTTCAGAATTATTAATTACAGGAGGAAAGAAAAAGGTAGAAGAAACAGCCAAAGTAAATGCAACAGAAAAAGAAAACAAAGCATCTGTAGAAGTAGAAGAAAGCGAAATTTTAACAGCACTTAGAGTAGAGGCAGATGAACAAATGAAAAAAGATATGGAAGATTTACAACTAATATTAACGAGTGTAGAATCTACCAAAGATGAAAAAAATGAGGCTTATGAAAAATTAAAACTCCTAAATATGACAAGAGGAGAAGAAGAAAAAATAGAAAAAAAGATTAAAGAGAAATTCAAATTAGAAGCCTTTGTAAAAATTGATAATGATCAAATCCGAGTAGTTGCAACAAGCGAAAAGCATGATACAACACTTGCCAACAATATCATGAGAAGCGTTCAAGAAGAATACAAAACCAAAAAATATATATCTGTCAAATTCCAAAAATAATTTTGGTTTTTTTCTTTTTCACAAAAATGAAAATGTCACATAAAATAATATGAGAAAATATAAACCACCCAACTTAGAAAGTGAGGGAAAAATGAAAAAGAGTATTTTAACAAGACGAGAAAAAGAAGTATTTGAATTACTAATTAAAAATTATGATACATTAGAAATTGCTGATAAATTGGGAATTAGCGAAAAAACTGTGCGGAACCATGTCTCAAATGTCATGCAGAAACTTGGAGTAAAAGGCCGCGCAGGAGCTGTAGTAGAATTATTAAAACTTGGTGAAATTTCATTATAAAATTGCATTCTTTTGCAATTTTTTTCATACTATTAGTTAGAGGTGGAGACATGTTAAAAAAAATCACAATTCGAAAATTTTTAGTATCAACGGCGGCTCTTATGGCCCTCTTCTTGATTTATTTAATTCCAAAAGAAAATATCTACAGTTTAAAAGACAAAGTGGAAACAGAATTAGAATATGTAGATAAAGAAGTAGTAACAAGCACAATTTACTTATATGACCATAATGGTTTTTTAGCGCGTACAAAAGTTGCTACAACACCAAATGTAGAAACAATCGAAGAAAAAGTGAAAGAAACACTAGAAGTACTTATTAAAGATGGATCAGGAGAAAGTAAAATCCCAAATGGATTTAAAGCAGTCATACCAAATGATACCAAAATACTTAGTTTAGATTATAAAGACAACTTGCTAAAAATAAACTTTTCAAAAGAATTATTAGAAACTGTCAAAGCAAAAGAAGAAGAAAAAATTATTGAAGCAATTGTCTATACTGTAACAAGTATACCAGAGATAAAACAAGTCATTATCTATATGGAAGGAGATATCGTCAACTATCTTCCAAAATCAAAAATCACACTACCAGCAACACTGGATCGAAACTTTGGAATCAATAAAGAATATGACTTAAAAAGTAGCAAAGAAATAAATCAAGTAACCATTTATTATATTAACGAATATCATGATGAGACTTATTATGTTCCAGTAACAAAATATCTAAATGATAAACGTGAAAAAATCAACATCATTATTGATGAACTAGCAAGTGCTCCTTTATACCAAAGTAATTTAATGAGTTTTTTAAATCAAAATGTCAAATTATTATCTGCAGAGCAAGCAGGAGCTGAATTGAACTTAGAATTTAATTCCTATATATTTAATGATGTTGATGAAAAAAACATATTAGAAGAAGTTATTTATACAATATGCTTATCTGTAGGCGATAATTATGATGTTAGTCAAGTCTCTTTTACAGTAGATCATGAAGAAATTTACAAAAGTGTTATAAAAACTATTGAATAATTAAAATATTTGATGTATAATTTATTTGTTCATTTGAACAAATCGTCTCAGTAGCTCAGCTGGATAGAGCAACGCCCTTCTAAGGCGTGGGTCGGGGGTTCGAATCTCTCCTGGGACACCAGATTTGATAGATACTCAAACTTTGAGTTAAAATATAAAAACGGCTTGTAAAAAAGTCGTTTTTATGATATTATGGATATGTCAAGGAAACTTGCATAAAATAAAAAAGGGAAATATTCAGTTCGCAAAGTTGAATGTCTACCCAATTTAATGTGTAGAGACACTTATTCTAGCGAATGAGTGTCATTTTTTTATTACGATAACCATTATGATTAGGAGCAATAAAATGATAGAAAGATATCTAAGAACCTTTATAACAAAAATTCTCTTCTTCATTTTTATCAAACCTCCTCTCTTAGTGAGATTTGGTAGACACTCAACAACTGATATTTCCGATAAAAATTATACTAGATAATTAAGTCTATTACAATAAATTTAACTATATTTTGTCAATTTAATAAAACACACTTGTATATTGTCAAAAACAATATACAATATAAGGGAGATTTCATATGGGATTTATAATTAAAAATAGAACTTATTATAATAGTTTGGGACAAATCGTTTCAAAAGAAATTTTTGAAAATGAGTGGAATGCATTTATCGAAAAATTAGATGAAGAATATCATAAACAATTGGATGAATTAATTTCCATAATACCATTTGATTTATCTCAAGAAGAAAAAATGATATTTATATTTAATCGATTAGTAAATAATATAAATTATGAACAATAAGCTTGATTATAGTAATGATGGTAGCGTTACTTGTCCAATAATTGAGATATATAATAATTGGGGAATAAGAGTTAGTGATAAATATGCCCCATTGTTATTAAAGAAAACTATATGTGCTGGAATTGTACCTGTTATAAATGATATATGCACAAAATTAGGCATAGAGTCTACATCAATAAGAGGTGAAACAAGAGAATTAGAAAACGGAAATAGGGTTAAACACATATGGAATATAATAACAATTGATGGTTTGCCAAAACATTATGATGTTATATATGGAATTTATAATAGAGAAAAAGGAATGAATCCATTGAATTATTGTTTAATAAGTGCTGAAACATTACAGCAATTAGGAGCACATTGCAATTATGACACTACAGTTTTTTATAATAATACTATAAAGAAATAAAGTTGTTGAACGTCCTCCCTTATGGCACCACTTTAAAATTAAAAAAATTCTTATTCAATTAAGAGTTTTTTTACTTAAATTCGTTCTAATTACTACGAAAAACAGTGATGATAATTGTAGAAAAAATAAATATGAATTCCCTTTTTTATTAAAACAACATTTGAATTAGTACCCATATTTTTTCTCTTTTAGTACCCATTTTAGTACCCACTTTAATGAAATTGATTTTATATAATTTTAATTGATTGAAATTTAATATATCAATAACTTATCCAAATAAGCTATGACAAATAAATTTTGTAAAAAAAATGCAACTATCTCAAATTTTGAGATGGTTCAAAAAGAAGGAAACAGAAATTTAAAAAGAAATGTTGATTTTTATAATTTAGATGCAGTAATCGCAGTAGGATATAGAATCCATTCTAAAGCTGCTACTAGATTTCGTATTTGGGCTATTAATACAATTTTAACGCTTTCTACTTGTTATGATGATAAAGTTGTTTTATATGCTAAGTTGATAAAAAAAATAACTTCGTGTTATTTTTTTCTATACTTGTGATCATAATTGTCTCATTTTTTTACTCAAAATGTATGTTCCACTAAATAGTGTGATTGAAAAGAACGCTAGTAATAAATCATTTGTAATTCCATCATAGGTATTTGGATTTTGTTCATTGGATACTGGTACTAGTTCTGTTTTTTCTTCTTCTGCGATTATGTATGTACTAAAGTGATTGGTTTCAAATGTAGCGTTTCCATAGGCATCCATTGTTACTTTGTGTCTTTCTAACGTATTATCATTTTTAATATAATAAGCAACTAAGTTTTTTCCAATATAGTTTGTTCCAAGTGGAATTGTAACTTCAAAGTATCCATCTTCTAATACTGTAATATGATTATTTAATGTATCTGAAAATAGTTGAATGTCAAAGGCTTTGAAGTCTTCTGTTTTTAGTACTTCTTTAATTTGATTCTGTTTTTCATGGGTTATTTCATTTACGTTTACTATCGTATCTAAAGGTAAATTTAGATCGGTTGTGGTAATTTGTATTTCTGTTTCCATATTGGTTCCATAATATTTTGGATGTTTGATATCTGATTTTTTTATTGCCACAAATGGATAGGTAATGTTGTTTATTTTAATATTATAATAATTTCCATCTGTTTGAGTGATATCTATCGATTCGATGTTACTTGCCATATCTGCTGGTACAATACTATTTAGGTCCCACCATAAGTTACTTCTATTTTTCTTTTTGGAAATGCTTTTTTTAGTCTTTGTTTGATTGCTTCTATATAATCATCTTTTGTAGAGTTTGTAGAAGTTGGTATATATATTACATTGTCCATTGCAATGCTTACACAATCTACAAGACCATAAGATAGCTCATTGTGTTCTATGATGGCGGTTCCTCCTGCGTGAACTCCAATTTTATAGTAAAATGCGCCTCCGTCTCTTCCATTAAATTCAATAGATACATTTTTTCCATTGGTTATTTTTCTAATTTCTGGAATAAATTTCATGCTGTGGTAAATATCTCTTTCTGATTCACTTGACAAATATAAATTAATTAAATCTAAATCATTTAAAACATAAAAGTTTTTTTCCGCATTGGAATAAGGCTTTATTTTGTCCATAAATTTTTGGACTGATTTTTCAATTTTTTGATTTCCTTTTTTATATGTTATTGGAATAGAATGTGTTTCTACTACTGAATGGTCTGATTGCTTTATGATGGAAATATCACATAGTTCCACATTTTGGCATTGATAATCCCATGTATAATCTTTCCCTAAATCAACATTTCTAAATTGTTCCCATAAAAGGAAGAAAACTCAAGCATCTTTTTTTACGTCTTCATAGTTCGAGTTAGTAGAAAAGATGGGGGTTTCTACTGCGTTTAATTCTAGTATTCTATTTGGTACTAGTTTTTTAAAGAGTTCACTATACTGCTCTGCTTTCGCACTTTCTATGAGCCCTAAAAATATCACTACTGTAAGTAGTAAAAATTTAAACTTTTTCATATTACTCTCCTTATATATTGTGGTATATCATATGATTTCATCTAGAATGTGGTTACTGATCACTATTTTCATGGTGTTATTTTTTTAATTTTATTTGTTCTTGTAAGAAAGACAAAAATTCTTCTTTTTTTAATGTGATTGTTTCATTACTTCCATGTTTTCGATAACTAATGAGTTCATCGTCTCTTTCTTTATCTCCTAAAATTAGAGTATATGGATTTTTTTTCGTTTGACTTTCTCTCATTTTGTAGCTTAATTTTTCATCTTTTGAGTCTAGTTCTACTCGAATATGATTCTGTTCTAAAGAGGATTTGATTTTTTCAGCATATTCTAAGTGATATTCATTATTGACGGGAATGATATTTACTTGTGTTGGAGCAAGCCAAACTGGAAATACGCCTTTGGTTTCTTCTATCAAAAAGGCAATAAATCGATCTAATGATCCTAAAATCGCTCTATGAATTACTACTGGTCTTTTTTTATTTCCTTCTTCATCAATGTAGGTAAGATCAAATCGTTCTGGAAGTTGATAATCTAGTTGAACTGTGGATAGTGTCACATCATGACCGATGGCACTTTTTACTTGAACGTCTAGTTTCGGTCCATAAAATGCAGCTTCTCCTTCTGCTTCATAAAAGTCAGCGTTTAGTTCTTTTAAGACTTCTCTTAATTCATTTTCACTTTTTTCCCATAGTTCGTCATTTCCAAAATATTTGTCTTTGTTTTCTGGGTCTCTTAGTGATAGACGAAATTGGTAGTTTTCAAATCCAAAGTCTTTATATACTTCTAAAATTAAGTCAACAACAGATTTAAATTCTTTTTTGATTTGATCTTCTGTACAGAAAATATGAGAGTCATTTTGCGTGAATGCTCTTGTTCTTTCAATTCCACATACTGCTCCACTTGCTTCATATCGAAAATCGTTAGCAATTTCGGCAATACGAAGGGGCAATTCACGATAAGAATGAAGACTGTTTTTAAACATCATCATATGATGAGGACAGTTCATTGGTCTTAATACATAGGCTTCGTTATCTAATTCCATTGCTGGGAACATATCTTCTTGATAGTGATCCCAATGCCCACTTGTTTTATACAGTTCTACACTTGCTAAAGATGGTGTCATAACGTGTTTATATCCATGTTCATATTCTTTATCGGTGATGTAATCTACTAAGTTTCTTCGAATGATAAATCCGTTTGGAAGCCACATCGGAAGGCCTCTACCTACAACCTCCGAAAACATGAAAATGTCTAATTCTTTTCCAAGTTTTCTATGATCTCTCATTTTTGCTTCTTCTAATATTTGTAAATGTTCTTCTAAATCTTCTCCTGTTTCAAAGCAAATTCCGTAAATACGTTGTAACATTTTGTTGTTAGAATCCCCTTTAAAATATGCTCCACTAAACTTTAGTAGTTTAAAATGTTTTAGTTCTTTTACAGTTTCTACATGAGGTCCTCTACAAAGGTCTGTGAAGTCTCCTTGTGAATAACATGAGATGGTTCCATCTTCCATTCGAGAGATTAAATCCATTTTATATGGATCGTTTTGAAACATCTCTATTGCTTCTTCTTTTGATATTTCATGGCGAACGATTCGTTTTCCATCTTTGGCTATTTTTTTCATTTCACGTTCGATTGCAGGAATATCCTCTTCTTTAATCACTTTATCTCCTAAATCAATATCGTAATAAAATCCTTCTTCGATGACTGGTCCTACCCAAAATTTGGCTTCTGGATATAGATGTTTTACAGCTTGTGCTAGAAGATGGGCACAACTATGGTTTAATTTGTTTAATCTTTCATCATTTTTAATATTTTTCATTTTTGTTTCCTCTTTTCTATGGCTTTTTTTTTACTATTATAATCCTGGGGTTCTAGTTTTTGATCTAATATCGCTTGGGCTTTTTCTTTGATGAGTCCAAATTCTGCTCCTGCTGCTAGTCTCCGTATTCCGGAGATTGAAAATATCGCAAGCATCTGATCTAAGTATTCTAAGTCAATGGGCCCTTGATAACCAACTAATTTATGAGATAATGATTCACATTCATATGCTCTTAAATAGGGATCTGTTTCTGTTAGTATTAATTTTGACAAGGTTGGGATATCATATTTATGAAATGTGTAAGCCAGTTCTGTTGCATATGATCGATATAGTTCTTGCTGAAATTCCTTGTCTTTTCCCTTTACAAATAATCTAAGCATATTTATATTTATTTGTGGTTTGTATTCTTTCATTTAAAAAACCTCCTAAAAAAACTCCCTGCATTTCTGCAAGGAGCGAATGACGCGGTACCATCCTTATTTGTTCTTTCTTTTGATAACGGCTTTTACCGGAAATCCTTTTGGGATTCAGTTCATAGGGAGTAACTTTTTCTGCTTCATATTGGCTCTCACCAGTTCCAACTCGCTTTCATGAAGTGGTCGAAAAAATCATGTCCTAATCAAAACTTTTCTAACTTTATTTTATCATTTTTTTATTTTTTGTCAATCCTTTTTAAAACACTATCTACAAAAAATTGAAATGTTTGTTTTCGTTTTTTATGGTTTGGAATGAAGGAGAAAAATAAATCTGGATCGGTGAGTTCTATTTCCATAATTTGATATTCGTCATCTAATTTTACGGCATCAATTCTCATGTATAAACTCTGTTGGTATTCTTTTATGTTCGTAATTTGAAGTGCTAGTGCATATAGTTTCGGATCTACTTGTTCTAGATGGGTGATGGTGTTTTTGTTTGTGAAAATGCTTGGATATCGCAATACTGCATTTTGAAATTTACCATCGATAAATACCAGTGAGTATTCTCCATTTTCAATTTCTTTTATGAATGGTTGAACCATGATTTTACTAGTTACATTTTGCAATAAGCTTTCTATTTCTTCTATCGTCTTGTTGTTCTTTTTGTTTTCTTCTCCTAGTAGATATGTGTCATTCCCACTTTCTGATATGGTGGGTTTTACAACAATACTGGCATCTTTTTGTTTTATTAGAACTTCTTTTATGTTTTTTGATTCTGTAAAAGTGGTTTCTATATGTTTGATTTGATATTGGTCTAAAAGTTGAAATTGTTTTTCTTTGTCTAAGTTATCCTTTATCATATCTACTGGATTTAATAATAGAATATGATTGTTTTTGATTGTGGTTAGCCATTTTTCAAATTCTTCTAGATGGTGATGAAATCCCCAAATCGATCTGATAATGAGGGCATCATATTGATTAAAATCTACGTTTTTATCTTGCCAAGAAACGATATCTGTTTTTACTTTGGAACGAGAGAACATACATTTTAAATATACATCGTCTTTTAGTTTTCCTAAGTATTGATCTGTTGAGATAATGGCTACTTTTTTTTGGAATTCTTTTTCATGAAGTTTTACAAATCGTTTTGTATTCCACTTGAATATATGAAATGGAATTCGCTTGATTGTTGTTTTGATATTCATTTTAAATCCCTCACTGCTTGGTTGATTAAAAACATGTTATGAATCAAATCTTGTTTTTCGATTGCGAAGTTACAGCGTGCTACAATATCATCATTTGGCCAAGACATATTAAGACCCATCAAACAGTTGATTTTGGTTTTTTTATAAAGGTATGTAACGAAATCGGCATCGTTTTGGATGGTGATTTCTTCTCCTTTTAATCCTTTTAGATCGGTGAAATCAATCATGGCAAAGAATCCTGATTCTGGATATACTTTGATTTTGGTTTTGGGAATTCCTTCTAATAAAATTTTTAATTTTTTTGGATCTTTTGTATATTGTTTGAACTCTTTCAAGATTTTATTTTGGTGGTTATTTACGTTTTGAATTCCATAGATCAATGCTTCTAATAAGTTCAATCGATATTGATATTCTTTTATGGATTTTTGAAAGTATTTATGTGCTTTTTGATAACGTTTTTTGGTTCCGTTAAAGGCTCCTGCTAGAGCTGCTGATTGCAGCATAGATATACAGTCTAAAGAGGATGAAATCTGATTTTCAATTCCTCTTATGATTGGAATTGGGGCAATAATGGCTCCTGCTCTTAGACTTGCTAGACTATACGATTTTGAAAGGCCAATGATGGTAATGGTATTGTTAAAATATTTTGGTATGGTGGCAAGTGGGATGGCCAAATCGTTTTGATCAAATGTTAAGTCTCTATATACCATATCATCAATCACAAAAACCCCTTTTTCTAGGCAAACGTCTCCCATTTTTAGTAAAATGTCTTTGGTTTTGTTATTTAATACTTTTCCTGTTGGATTATGTGGATTGATATTTAAAAAAGCAATTACTTTTGGGGTATAATCCAATTGATTTTCAAATTCTTTTTTGAGTTTTTGGTTGATTTCATCTATTCGTTTGGATAATATTTCTGGATTGATGTACCAATCGTCTTCTTCTCTTAGGTTTATGATTTCCACTCTTGCATTCAATACTTCGGTTGCTACGGCAAATATTCCATAGTTTGGCCCAGTCATTAAAATAACATCTTCTTTTCTGGCAATGGTATTTAAGACTAATGTGTATGCATGCATTGTTGAATAAGAAAATGCGACATTTTCAATTCCTAGTCCATCATATTTTTCGCTTTTTTGAAGTTGAAATCCTTCTTTTTCTAAATAGTTTACGACATGGGCTCGGTAATCGGTTTCGCCTATAATTGATGGTGGATAGATATAAAGATGTCTACTAAATAGGCTTCTAAGTATAAATTTTCTACATAGTGGAAATGGTTTTAGTCGAAGTGGATTTCCATTTCTAATTGATGCGTATTCATCAATTTTAGGAACTCCATTTCCATCATAAATTGATAAGTCTCGGTATAGTAAGTTATATCCATTTTCTATTTTTTTTACTTCTTCGTAAAAGTTTTTTTGATCGTTTCTTTTTCCAACATCACGAAATTCAGATAATGTAGTTGGGTTTTGTTTGGTATATTCTTTTAATGCTTCAGAAAAGTTTTGTTCTTCATAATTACTATGTGTCACAGTAACGTTTGTGTTTAGTAATTTTCGTATCCATTTTTTCATATTTTCTCCTTTTTATTTTCTCCTATTGTCACTAATCATTTCAATTTGGTCAGTGAGCTGAATAATTCTAGAAATAATTCTTTTTGCTTTTAATTCGTTAATGCCATTTTTACTAAGGCTAAAGTGTTCTTCTAATAGTTTTAAGTCTAAGTTGGAAGTGAAAAAGGTTGGAAGTTTTTCATCCATACGATATTGGATGAGTGGACAGAAAATTTCGTCTCTTCCCCATTCTGTTGTTGCTTCTGCTCCAATGTCATCGATGAGTAATAATGGTGCTTTTTTGACGGTTTCATATTTTTCTTTAAAGTCATGTCCAAAGGATGCTTTTAGGTCTTTTAAAAATTCTGGCCAAAAAACGATAGCACTTTTTATGTTTTGGCGCGCTAATTCAGAAAACATGGCAACAATGAGATAGCTTTTTCCTGCTCCGAAATTTCCATGTAGATAGAGTCCTTTTTGATATGGATTTTTTTTATAGTTTTTGATAAAGTTTTGAATCCATTTGATGGTTGGGTATCTTGAGGGGTCTTTGATGTCGATGTCTTTCATGGAAGCATTTCTTAGTTCTTCCCCGATTTCAAATAGTTCCATGTTTTTTTGGTAGGCTTGTTGTTTTTCTATGTTTTTTTGATATTTGCAGGCTTGATATTCAAAGTTCATATGATCTTTCGCTACACTTGGTAGATAGGCATATCCTATAATGCTATTTTTACATTCTAATATGTTTTTACAGTTTTTACAGTGTTCATATTCGCTTGCGCATTCTTCTAATGTGGAAGTATATTTGATGAGTTCTTTTTTTGGAAGTGATAACATCGTTACGAAATCATAAAAGGTTGGATTTTGTAATGCTTTTTCATAGGATTCATTTAATGTGTCATTTATGTTTTCTGTTTTTTTTAATGTATCAGACAATGATTTCATGAAGAGACCTCCTTATATTCTTTTAATAATTCTTCTATCTCTGCTTGTTCTTCTTTGGTTGCTGTTTTTGATTGATATTCTTCTTTTAGCCAATTTGGTTTAGAAGTTGAGGTTACTTTTTTTGTTTCTTTATAGGCTTTACTTTTTCGGTATTCTGTTCCTGCTATTTTCATGGCTTCTTCTACTGTTTCTATGTTGCTTTTTTTCCACTGACTCGCAATTTTTTCGATAAAGGGTTTTAAGAGTTTATTGTTGTTAATTCTAAGTACATAGTCGATTAAAACATTCACTACTCCTGGGTTTAGATTAAAGTCTAATAGTAAGTATTCTAATATGGATAAGTCACTTTTGCTTGGTGCTGTATCTTTATATTTGCTGGCTAGAAAGTCATATGGAGAGGTGGTTTCAAATGTATAGATGATTTTCGCACGATTGGAAGTATCTCCAGATGGTTTTCTTAGGTATTCTGGTTGTGTGCGGTAAATCAAGTTTGGTAATTTCCCATGGTGATCAAATTGATAAAATTTTCGGGCATTCATGCGCAATAATTGTTTGTCAATGGTATGCTTTTCACTAATGGAATTTCGAATAATTTCGATGAGTAATTCTCCTGTAAAGTCATAGATAAACGATAGTTGATATATTAGTTTTTTTGTTTCTTTGGTAATACTTCGTTTGTTTAAAAGTTCATCTGGTATCATTTCTAATACAGTGGATAGTTCAAATTTTGGTTCGATATTCATTCCTAATTGGTTTTTATCTCGAACGTTGGTAAGGTTTGTGTGAATTCCATTTGAAGTGGTTGTATAGATGTCGTTAAAGTGACAAGTAATTTCTTCATAGTTGTTTAAGTTTAGTTTTGGTATTTTAAAGTACTCTACAATTTTGTCAAATTCTAGTTTTCCAATTGTTGTATATAAGGAAGTAGATAAAATAGGGTTACTAAAAAATTCTTTGGCGGTGATTGGAGAGTATAATTCATATAAATAAGTATTCATATGGTCTTTTTTTAAAAATGTTTTTAATAGACCGATTGCTTCTAGTTTTTGTCTCGCTTCCACAATTTCTGATAAACTAATTCCCATATTTGTCATTAAATGATGATGTGTCCATTCTAGGGATAATAGTTCGTTTTTATCTAGGTATGAACAAAGTGTAAAATAAAAACTAATCGCTTGATATCCAACAATTGGTTGGTATAAGGTTATTAATAGTTTTCGGTCATAATCATTTAAAATTGTTTTATTAATTACAATATATATATCGGCTGGTAAAAGACCTTTTTCCATAAAATTCACCTTCATAAAAATAGTGTATCACAAAAAAATTTAGAAAAAAAGGAAATCGTCTAAATTTCCTTATTTTTTTCAACATAGTCATCATAAAAAATTTCATCTGGTTTTGACCCAAAAATAGCTGCTATTTTAATTGCCATTTGATAAGATAATCTTCTGGTTCGATTTTCTAGTTGGCAGTAAAAAGGTTTACTAATTCCAAGTTTTTCACTCATTACTTTAGTTGTATACTTTTCACGATATCGTAATTCTTTTAAATGGTTTGACATGTTCATCCTCCTACCACTCTCATTATACCATAAAAGTACACCAGTGGTGCACTGTTTTTCAATTTCTTTTATGAGAAAATAATATTGATTGGAAATTTTTTCCATTTTAGTAGTTTGGAGGCGGTAGTATGATTCAAAATAAAGACTTGAGTCTTGAGTACACTAATTTTAGTGACAATGTTCGACACTATCGTAAACTAAATCGTTTGACTCAGGAAGAGCTTGCTGAACGAGCTGATCTTAGTACTTCCTATGTGAAACAAATTGAGTCAAATCATGAATATAAAAATATTTCTCTTACTACTATATTAAAAATTTCAAAAGCTTTAGATGTTGGTGTTAATCAATTGTTTTATCATAATAAATAGTCGTACTTCTACATTATAATGTAGAAGTATTTTTTTGTCAACTTAAAATTCAATTTTTCATGACAAATCGGATAGTTAAAAGTGTATATTGCTTTTAGGTAATTCCTGTATACTAAGATTACGCCTCTTTTAAGCTATTCTCATTCAATAAGAAGTCATAAATACTCATATATATAATGCCATTATCATCTTGCCATTTTATAAAATGGTCATATACAATCACTATTTTTTTGAAATTATCCCCTACATTTAAAAGAGATTGTAGTTCTTGCTCTTTCTTTTTATCATCTTCAATACTATAGGCGGATTGAATATAATATTTATCGCTTCCTTTATTTACAACAAAATCTATTTCTAGTTGTTTATAATCCTTTTTCGTATTGTTTAAGTTTCTTCTTTTTTCTATAATGCCTATATCAACATTGAATCCTCTTCTTCGTAATTCGGTATAAATGATATTTTCCATAATGTGATTTTTTTCTATTTGTCTAAAGTTAATTAAACTATTTCGAATACCAATATCTACGAAATAATATTTCGACGGTGTTTCAATGTACCTTTTGCCTTTCACATCAAATCTTTTTGATTTTTCTATTAAGAAGGCTTCTTCTAAATATTTTAAATATAATGAAATTGTTTTATTTGTAATATTTTTATTACCTTTACTCACAAAGGTATTATATAGTTTCGTTGGGTTTGTAAGAGAACCAATCGTTGATGATATTATTTCAATTAGTATTTTTAATTCTTCATCATTTTTTATGTCATTTCTTTCAATAACATCATTTATATATACATTATTTTTTTGAGAATTTAAATAATCAATTTTTTCTTCGTTTGTTTTCAAAGTAGAAACAAAAGGTAATCCACCAAAGTTTATATATTCATCTAATCCTTTTATTTCATCTCCATTGTAAGTAGACATAAATTCAGAAAAGCTTAAAGGGTATACTTTTATTTCATCTCCACGACCCCTAAATTCTGTAATAATATCTGATGATAAAAATTTTGAATTACTACCGGTTACATATACGTCTAAGTTTTTTTTTCTTAAAAAACTATTTAATACACTTTCAAAATTATCTACCTTTTGTATTTCATCTAAGATAATATAATACATATTATCATCTATTATTTTATTCATAATATACTCATAAAGCTTTTTAGGATTCGTATATTCTTCATTTTCAATAGAATCTAATTCTAATTTAATAATATGATCTTCTTTTACCCCATTTTGAATTAAATAATTTTTAAATAAAGGATCTAATAAGTATGATTTTCCACTTCTCCTAATTCCAGTAACTATTTTTATAAGGCCATTTTCCTTTTTTGATATTAATTTATTTAAATAATAATTTCTTTCAATCTCCATAGTAGATCTTCCTTTCACTCATTACTAATATTATATACTTTAAAAAGTTTTTTATCAACATTCCATTCCAAAAAAACTGTCCATTTCCACTTTTTAGGGAATGAACAGTTGATGGTTCTATCTTTGATATGATATTTAAAAGAAGTTCAAAATTATTTAAGGTATCAATATAATATATTTAAAATTCTATTTTTTTATTGATATAATCTATTACTTCTTCTAATGGGAGAGTGATTTGTTCCATGGTGTCTCTATCTCTTAGTGTTACAGTTCCTTTATTTAGTGTTTCGTCATCGATTGTGATACAGATTGGGGTTCCAATTACATCTTGTCTACGGTAACGTTTTCCAATGTTTCCTGCTTCGTCATATGTTACTGAAAAATGTTTGGATAATGTTTTATATATTTCCATGGCTTTTTCTGAGTGATATTTTTTGATTAATGGAAGTATGGCTACTTTATATGGGGCAATTGCTGGGTGAAAGCTTAATACTTCTCTTGTTTCTTCGTTTTCTAGTTTGTCTACATGGTATGCGTCACAAAGAAGGGCTAAGGTAAGGCGGTCTGCTCCACATGATGATTCAATGACATAAGGAATGTATTTTTCGTTTGTTTCTGGGTCTAGGTATTCCATTGATTTTTTGGAATAGTTTTGATGTTGTGACAAATCGTAGTCTGTTCTATTATGGTTTCCATAAATTTCTCCCCATCCAAATGGAAATTTATATTCTACGTCACATGCTTCTTTTGCATAATGTGCGAGTTTTTCGTGGTCTTTGAATCGTAGGTTTTGTTCTTTGATTCCTATGTCTGTAAAGAATGTTTTGGCAAATTCTTTATAGTATTGATAGTACTCGCTATCGGTCCCTTCTTTACAAAAGAATTGATGTTCCATTTGTTCAAATTCGATGGTTCTAAAGGTAAAGTTTCCTGGTGTGATTTCGTTTCGGAATGCTTTTCCGATTTGTCCAATTCCAAATGGGATTTTTGGTCTCATGGTTCTATAAACGTTTAGGAAGTTTACAAATTCTCCTTGTGCGGTTTCTGGTCTTAAGTATACTAAGCTAGTACTGTCAGCTACGACTCCTCTGTTTGTTTTGAACATAAGGTTGAATTCTCTAATATCGGTGTAGTTTACTTTGCCACAGTTTGGACAAGGGACATTGTGTTCTTTGATGTAAGTTACCATTTCTTCTTCTGTCATGGCATCTGCATTTACGTTTTCATCAAAGTTTTCGATTAGTTTATCGGCACGATGTCTTGTTTTGCATTCTTTACAGTCTAATAATGGATCAGTAAAGCTTCCAACATGCCCACTTGCTTCCCATACTTTTGGGTTCATGAATATGGCTGCATCTACTCCATAACTATTTGGGCTTTCTTGAACGAATCGTTTCCACCATAGTTTTTTTACGTTGTTTTTAAGTTCTACTCCAAGTGGTCCATAATCCCAAGTGTTTGCAAGTCCATCATAGATTTCACTTCCTTGGAAGATAAATCCATATTGTTTACATAAGTTAACTAATTTCTCCATTGTTAATGTTTCCATGTTTTTTTCCTCTTTTCTATTTGATCATCGAAAAAAAAATTCTTTTAGAAATTGTAAGGACGAGTTTCCCCGCGGTTCCACCTTACTTATTCTAAAAGAATCAGCTTTCTTTATATTGCTCTAGGTTTCCAAGCCTGTCATCGCATTGATCTATATTTATTTTACGCGAATTTTATCATTTCGTCAATGATTTTTATCAAAGTTATTATTATTTCAATCAAGAATACAAAAAATTTTACTCAAGACTGTCTAATTTGTTTTTCTGTCAACTTGGTTGCTTTCATAATCACCTTGATATCAATTCCTTGCTCTAGTAAGTTACGGGCTGTTTCTAATTTTGCTTGTTCTCGTCCTTGCTGTATTCCTATTTTCAAACCAGATTTTTTTTCCCTGAGTAAGGCCTAATTTTTTCCCTCTTTTTTCTCCTTGTTTTTCTGCATCTAGTCTAATCATTGATGTTGCTTCTTCAAACGTCATCTCTAACATTTATTCATTTATTGAAACAAATGCTATCGATATATTTCGATTGTATAAGAAGCTGCATTACTAAAATCGGTTGCATTTTGGTTTGAAATAGAAAACATATAAGTCAGTGGAGCATCTGTTTCTACTTCATTATTTAGTACTGCATTTCCAATATTTTTTCCACTTTTATCAAATAGTTTGAAGTTCCCTTTCATTATTCTAGTATCAGTTCCATTATTTGTAATTTCTAATGTGATCATCATTGTTTGTTGATCTTTATACATAGTTGCATTAATAAATTTCACATTCCATCGATCATAATTCACTTCGGTACTTCCTGTTGTACTTTGTAATGAAATATCTTTTTCATCTGTAGTAGTCTCTTCCTTTTTCATTCCATCACAAGTATATCCTAAATCTAAATAATATCCTTTTGCTTCATCAACACTTGCATGCCAAGTATCATCTTTTTCATTCTCTGTTGCTTTTCTGTGATCTCGGTCTTCTACTACTGTATAAGAGAACATTTTATCATCAAATTTGTATGTTTGACTTTTTCCTTTTGTATTTTTGTTTTCTTGAGTTAATGATTGTAATAATGATTTTGTGTTGTTGTAATCAGTCTCATTTTCAAATTTTATTGAACCTTCTAAAAGTTCTGTTAAAATTGTATGTGTTTTTTCATTATAAGTAATTGTAACTGTTCCTTCTTCTAAAGTTCTAGATTCTTCATTTACATTTGATAATGTACAAACCATTTTTTTATTCGTTTGTATGTTTGTTTTATCTGTGTTTTTCTTGTCTGTTGCCTTCCATTTTGGTTCTAATACAAATATATATAGTAAAGTGCCAATAAGGAGCGCTATAATTAGTATCATTATGATGATTGGGAGTCTACTCTTTTTCCGTTTTTGAAGTGGAATTGAGACCCCTTCATTTATTGTTAAATTTTCTGTTGTTGGTTTTATTACATTTTCAAAAGAAGAAGTTGTACCTTGCTGTGTTACTTCATTTAATTGAGTATCTTCTTTTATTTTTTCAATTGAAGTTTCTAATGGTTTTGTTTCTTGGGTTTCATTTGGTCCAATCTCTTCTTTTGTTTCTTCTATTGGAACCATTGGTATTTCTATTGATTCTAATTTTGTTTCCTGTGTTTCACTTGGTTCAACCACTTCTTTTGTTTCTTCTATTGGAACCATTGGTATTTCTATTGATTCTAATTTCGTTTCTTGGGTTTCATTTGGCTCTTCAATAGAAATAATTGGTATTTCAATATCATCTAATACTTCTAATTTCATTCCTTCTGGTTCCTGCAGCTTCGTTTCCTCATTATTTTCGTCTAATGATATAATTGGAATTTCTATCTCTGAATCTAATCCTGCTTGATTTTCTGTTGGCATTTCTACTATATTTGGTTGTGTTGTTTCATTTTGTGGTACTACCGAATTCGTTTCTATATTTTGAGTTACTGGTATATTTGGCTCTAATATTTCTATTTCAGTTGGTTTCTTTTTCATAAAAAATCCAGGTAAATTAATATTAGCATCAATTTCCTCTGTTTCTGGTAATGTGAAAAAGTTTGGATAGGCATCCATTTTGTTTTCAAATTCGTTAAAGCTAACAATACTGATACGTTCAATTTCGCTATAATCAATGAATTCAATTTCACTATTTTCTTCTCCTAAAAATATACCTTTAAATAGTGAAAATACTTGTTGTTTTTCTGAATCGGTTTCGCATTTGAATATTAGATATTGATCTCTTACATGGGATAATTTTCCGATATAGATTTCTAAGCGAACATCTCTTTTTTTCTTTGGTTTTTCTATAAATGCGAGATATTGATTTTGATTATAAATAATTTTTAATCCTGCTACAACTTCAATATAATGCTCTTCTTTGGTTGTGTCTTTTACGATTTTCTTTTCCATATCATCATCTACTTTCCTATTTTCTAGTTTAACATTCTATGAAATAAAAGTCAAAATAAAAATGCGATTTCGTAAAAAAAAGTAAACAATTTATCAAGTAATTGTTACTTTGCTAATTTTGCTTTTTAAATACAATCCAGTATTGGTCATAGTATGCATCTAAAAATTATTTTTATTTACTTTTCATAATTACTTGAAAAAATTAAAATTCTATAGTATAATGTATACAGATGAAGGAAGCTTCATAAAATAAAAAGAGACACGTATTACTTTCGTATGTTAAGCGCTGTCTCTAATCGTTATGATAAAGAAAACGCTTTTGACTTGTTGCCAAGCGTTTTCTTTTTAGTCTTTGTTTTTTGGAGTTAGGTCTAAAAGTAAAATTAGGATTATTAAGATTACTAAATATTCCATAATACCCTTTCCGCATAGACATCACCTCACTTTCATGAGGAACGCTTAACAGTTAATACATGTCTCTTTATTCATTGTACTCTTTTTTAATGTAGTAGTAAAGAGATTTTCCTTATTTTTAGGAAGATAGTTGCTATTTAATCAAGTAAGTACAAATATATTACTATTTTCGTAAATATGTTTTAAAACTTAATACAATTATGTAATTGTTACTTTGCTAATGTTTTTTAAAAATTCTTTGCTTTTTAAATACAATCCAGTATATTGATCATAATAAGAATCTAGAAATTGATTAATTTCTCTTTTGTTTTGTTCTTTGATATCTAATTTGGTAATTTTTGATATATCCACATAATAAAACATACGAATTAATTTAATGGTGTTACTACTTACTATGGTTTCATTTTTGAAACAGTTCTTACAAATATATCCTCCTTTGGCACTTGATAGGGTTACAATAGAAGTTTTGTTACCGCAAATACTACATGCATCGATGATTGGCATAACGCCTAAAAAGTAAAGATATTTTAGTTCTAAAATGTTAGTGAGTACTAATGGATCATATCCTTCCTCTATTTTTTTTAATGAAGCTAACAATAAGTCATAAACAGTGTCATCATTGTTTTGTTTATATACTTGTTCTGATAGTTCTAACAAAAAACTAGCATAGCTAATTTTGGTGATGTCTGTTTTGATGTTTCTAAATGAATCAATTATATCTACACTTGTTAAATTAGAAAGTTTATTTTCTCGGTAGTAAATGTAAAAAAAGCCATAGGTTAATTTATCAGTAACACTTCGTAATTCACTTTTTAAGTTTTTTGCCCCTTTTGCCATTAAACCAATAATGCCATGTTCTTTGGTTAATACATTTACAATTTTACTGGTTTCTCCATAGTTTCTAGCATTTAATATGATTCCTTCTACTTTTTCAATCACTATAATTCTCCAATATATTCAAAGCGGTTTTTTTGTTCTACTTCTGGATATTTTTGATGATCTACTTCAGATGTAAATAAATCATATGGTCTTACCCAAACTTCGTTTGTATCTTCATGAGTATATACTACCATTTTTTCTAATGTTTCTGAATGTTGCGCTAATGCGATTACTTTGTGTAAGGTTCCTTTAAAATGTTTATATGTCCCCCCTACGATTACTTCCATATGGTTGTTCCTCCTTTTTCCATTCTAAATAATATTCTATTTTTCCTGTATTTTCAAATAATTTCCACAATATTTCTTTTTTCAATGTTCTCACCTCATTACTATAGTGAGATGAATTTCTAAAATTTATTCCATAAAATCTTGATAACCAAATTCTCTTAAATATTTTTCTTTGTCTCTCCATTTTTTTATGGTTTTAACAAAGAGTTCTAAATATACTTTTTTGCCTAATAAGGTTTCTATATCTAGTCTTGCAAGTCGTCCAATTTCTTTAATCATAGATCCATTTTTTCCAATGATAATTCTTTTTAAGGAATCACGTTCTACAATAATTGCTACATGAATATGAACACTATTTTGACTTTTTTCGATTTGTTCTGTCACACATGTAATAGAGTGTGGAACTTCTTCTTCTGTTAATGTAAATATTTTTTCTCTTACTAATTCTGATATTAAAAATTGTGTTGACTGATTGGTAATGGTATTTGAATCATAATATACAACATCGTCTTTTACGTATTTTTTTAAAGTGGTAATGACATCATGTACATTATTGTTTTTCAAAGCTGATACAGGTATGATTTCTTTAAAATCATAAAGGTCTTTATATTCTATGATTTTTTCTAAGATTTTTTCTTTTGATATTTTGTCAATTTTATTTAAAATAAGTAATACTGGCTTGTCTACTTCTTTTAGTTTATCTAATATGTATTTGTCGCCTGGTCCTAATGTATCACTTGCATCTACTAAAAAGAGAATGGCGTCTACATCGTCTATGCTATAGTATGCTTGTTTGTTTAATAATTTTCCAAGTTTATGTGATGGTTTATGAATTCCTGGGGTATCTACAAATACGATTTGTGATTCTTCATCATTATAAATTCCTTGTATTATGTTTCTCGTTGTTTGTGGTTTTGATGAAGTGATTGCTACTTTGGCACCCACAATTTCGTTTAATAAAGTTGATTTCCCTACATTTGGCCTACCAATCAAACTTACAAATCCGCTTTTCATATGTTTAAATCCTCTTCATTAAATGGATGTGGGCAAAGTTCTCCAACTGTGAATTTTTGTTCTTCTCCATTTTGATTCATACAAGTAATTGTTTTGTCTGGTTCCATCATTTCTATGATGACTTGTCTACATAAAAAGCAACAAGTACTGATATTTGGACTATCTACCATAATGTATAGTTCCTCAAAGTCATAAGGATGATATCCATCACTAATTGCTCTTGTAAAGGCGCTTCGTTCAGCACAAATTGTTCCCCCGTATGAAGCGTTTTCAACATTTACTCCTTGGAATTCTGTGCCATTTTTGGCTACTAATATTGCTGCTACTTTAAATTCTGAGTATGGACTATACGAATTTGTTAATAATTTTTGTAATTTTTCTTTCATTTCATTTCTCCTTGTTTCTCGATATATTTTTAAATAATGTTTCAGAACACTTCTAATTTTTACTGTATAAACATTTCTATTATTTTTGGTATAAATATTATCATTCCTGATACACTTGCGAAAAAGGCTTCTACCATGACTGCCCCTGCTGCAGTATCTTTGGCAATTTTTGCAAGTACATTTTTTTCTGGACTCACTAAATCAACGACTGCTTCTATTGAGGTATTGATCAGTTCTGTTCCAATCACTAGCCCCATAAATAAAAGACAAATTAACCATTCTAATATACTAATTTGAAAGAACCAACCTGCTATTATGACAAATAATGCAACTAATAAATGAACTAACATGTTTTGCTCATTTTTTAAAGTATATTTAAATCCTTCCCAGGCATATCTAAAACTATGAATCAGTCTTTTTAGACCTCGTTGTTTTCTACCGTTTGATTCCAAAGCCATCTAAAATCAACTCCTGACGTTTTAACATAATAGATTCTTCTTCTGGTGTCATATGATCATAGCCAAGAAGGTGTAAAAAGCCATGAATTGCTAAAAAGCAAAGTTCTCGCTCAAATGAGTGTCCATAATTTTTTGACTGTTCTATTACTTTTTCAATAGAAATATAAATATCTCCTAAAACTCGAACATCGGTTTTAATGTCTTCTCCTTCTTCTAATGCGAATGAAATAACATCTGTTGGAGTATCTTTTCCTCGGTATTCTCTATTTATCTCTCGGATTCGTTCATTATCAATGATAATCACATTAAAAATTGCATTGTTTACTTTTTCTATTGTTGTTGCATATTCTAATAGTTTGTTTAATGTTTCTATTTCTTCTATTTTTGTATTTGTTTCATTAAATATTTCTATTTGATTCATACTACTCCTACTTTCCAGTTACATAAATATAAAATGGCTATTCCAATGATAATTATAATTAGTATATTATAAATTGCTTGTTTTTTCAATACTTCTGGAAGTCGATCTTTTAGTTTTATTACAATATAATATATTGAAAATCCTAATAATGAACCAATGATATTTAGTAAAATGTCATCAACGTCAAAAACTCTACCAATTTTTAGTTGTGTAAATTCAATGGTAAAAGAAGTTAAGACAGAAAGCAAAAAAATCGATAACGGTTTTTCTAGTTTTAAAAAATATGACACAAAGAAACCATATGGCATAAACATAATCATATTTCCTAATACATTTTTAAAAAATGGATTTGAGCCTATTTCATATCGAAACATTTCCTTAAATGGAACAAAGTTTGAAGTAGACCAACTCACATCTTGAAATGTTACCACATAAAAAAGACACATTACATAAATAACAAAACAAAGAGCCATCATTTCTTTATAAAAAACAAAGTTTTTTTTCTCTTTTAAAATCCATACGATTCTCATTGATACAATGATAACAGAGCAAATGAAAATCATAGGCCACGTCTCATTTAAAATTGTTAAAAAGGTCGAGCGAAACATGAAACCACCTACTCACTTTCTATATTTTCTTCTACAATATTTTGATAACTCGTGATATCTTCTAATACCGTAAAAAATACTTCTAGTTCTATTTTACTCTTCTTTACCTCAACTTTCAAATTTTTTTGACTAATTATTTTCTCTTTGTCAGAAAGTTGACTCTTCATTTTCTTTCTTGCCATAGTTTCTGCTTTGGATATTGCTTCATCTTCTGTATTAATTTCATCAATTTCTATTGTTTCTTGTTGCTTTTCTTTGTAAAAGGCAAAGGGTAAGAAAGGATGTGATAATAGTTTACTTTTTTGCACTTTTTTACTACGATAGATATCCCATGGATACAATTGGATGTTGTGATTCAGTAATTGTAATGTATAAGCGGTTTGTTCTTTTCCTGTTAACGTTGTTTCTTGATAGACAAAGGGATAAGTAACAGTTACTTTGTACCACACTTCTCCATATATTTTTCCATCCGCTGAAACGGTATCTTTGATCTCTTCATTCAGTCTCAGGTCACCACTAATTACAATGTCCCCTGTTTTTACATAATCATTTGTATTTTTCACAATTTCCCCTTTGGTTGCTTCTACGTTTCTTAAAATCGCACTTTTTTTCGCAACCACATTTCTTTTGTCGTTTGTTTGTTTTATTTCTTCTAGTTTTCTCATTTCTACTCGTACCACATATTTGGTACCAACTGCTTCAATAGATAACCATTCAATTTTGTCACGATTCGTTTCTGTGATGTCTTCTTTGATTTTTTCTAGTTGCTGAAAGCTTTTTTTTATGCTTAATTCATGAATGCCTCTATTTTCTAATTCACGAATTAATAGATTCCGAAGTTCTTTGTTCGTATGTATGATTTCTATTTTAAAAATCACATGGGATAAAAAATATAGTGCTAGAAATCCCAGTATTATCATAAGTAAAAATATTCTACTGGTTCGTATTTTTCGTTTTATTTTGATCATTCCAGCAGTTCCAACTAAATCAATTTCATAAATTGTTTTTAAATCCATTAATGCTTGATAGTCTTTTTCATAAATGGTAATGATTACAGTTTTATAGTTTGAGTAAGAAAGTTTTAGGATTTCAATTTTATGTTTATAAAGTTTTTGAATTAATCGTTCTACATTTTTCCCACTGATTTTGAGTGTTACTTTACTACGAAATCGTTCTAAAATGGATTCGTTCATGTTATCACCTAAATTCTATCGTTTTTATAACTCCTGAAATTAATATTTCTTCTTGCATTAGTTTGGAAACGACAAGTTGTTCTCCATGGATGGCTACTTCCCCTTTGTCATAATAAATGCTTACTTTTTTAGAGTCAAAATGTCCAATTGATTCATAATTGACGACACTTACTTTATTTGAATAAATATGGATAGAAAATTCTGATTCTAAAATAAAACTACGGACTTCATCAAATAGTTTCATCTAACCACCTATACTACTATATGAAAAAAGGAATCAAACTATGATCCCTTACTAATATTATACTTGATAACTTTTTAAAATCCTTATTCTATGACATTTAAATTTCCTCCAAATTTAATATCATAGTCATCTAACATGTCATAAAAGGCAACTTTGTCTAATGATACTACTTCTTTTACATCGATAATGATATCCATCATTCCATATTCATTTAGAATATAATAGAGCTTTCGTTTAAGCTCTGTTAAGTTTTTATGACTTGCAATTCCGCGAATTGTAACATAAAGGATATTTTTACTAAATTCAATTTCTGTCTTAAACATAACGATCAGCTCCTACTTTACTATATCATCTTCATTTTTTTTTAGAAACCAATTCGACAAAACTAGAAAAAACTTGTCTTTTAGAAGGGCTTTGTGATAAAATAGTAATACATTTTTGTTGAGGTGAATCATGAAAAAATTTCTACTTATTTTATTAGGCAAGTGTACGATTATTTTGGGGCGTATTATTCATAAAGGTAGTTCTCTTCCTGGAGAACTTGTTTTAAAATTAGATTCTGATTTTATGGGGAAAATCAAATTGCCTAATGTTGTGATTGCGGTTACTGGAAGTTCTGGTAAAGGCTCTGTTTCTAGTATGATTAAAAAGGTATATGAACAAAATGGATATACAGTTGCTCATAATTCTAAGGGCTCAAATTTGAGTGCAGGTATTATGACTTTGCTATTAGAAAATACAACGTTTACTGGTCGAATCAAAAAAGATGTTTTCGTTTTTGAAATGGATGAGCGATATGCGAAGTTTGTATTTCCTATTTTATCTCCAAATTATGTTGTAATTACAAATTTGACTCGTGATCAACCTCCACGGCAAGGACATTTTGATTTGGTTTTTGAAGAGATTAAGAAAGCCCTTAGTGATGATATGCATTTAATTTTAAATGGTGATGATGCTTATTTACAAAAATTCTCATTTGATCATCATGGCCCAATTACTTATTATGGCGTTGCGAAAAATAAGTATTCTTATTCTAAAAATAAGTTTCAAAATTTAAATTTAAGTTATTGTCCAAAATGTCATAAAAAGTTGGTATATGATTTTTATCAATTTGAAAATTTAGGAAGTTACCATTGTAGTAAGTGTAGCTTTAATCGTCCAAATATTGATTATGAAGTAACTTCTTTAAATTTTGATAAAAAAGAAATGGTAATTAATCATCAATATCACATTTCTATTTCATCTGAGGTGTTATATGAGGTTTATAATATATTAGCAGTATTTGTAACTTCTGTTACTATTGGATTAGATCCTACTTTGGTTTGTAATCATATTCATGAGCTTGAAAAAAAGGTTTATGATGAGTATCAATATCAAAATCGAATTGTTCATGTTTTAAATAATAAAAATGAAAACAGTACGACTTTTAATCAATCTTTGTTATTTTTGGAGCGTTTTAAAGACCAAAAGACTATTGTTATTGGTTGGAGAGAAATTAGCAGACGTTATAATTTTGATGATCTCTCTTGGTTATATGATATTGATTTTGAGTTATTAAAACATCATGATATTGATAAAATTGTTTGTGTTGGAATTCATCGTTATGATATTGCGACACGAATGAAGTATGCTGGAATATCGGAGAAAAAAATTGTCGTTTTTGATGATTTAAAAGAGGCCTCTAATGAAATTAAGTTCAAGACGAAAGGAAATATATATGCTATTTTAAATTTTGATTATGTGGAACCATTTAATCGTTATATGAAAGAGAGCTGAGATTCATGAATATTACAATTGCCCATTTTTATTATGATTTATTAAATTTGTATGGGGAAAGTGGTAATGTGAAAGCGTTACAATATCAATTAGAAAATCAAGGAATTCGTGTGAAGATCCAGTTTGTGACGATTGGAGATACTCCTGATTTTAGTAAGTATGATTTCGTTTATATGGGAGCTGGTACTGAGGAAAATCAAAGATTGGCTTTAAAACATTTAATGAAATATAAAGATGAAGTGAAAGATGCAATTAATCGTGGTACGTTTTTTTTGATTACTGGCAATTCGTTAGAGTTATTTGGTAAATGTATTATTGACAAACATGAGAAAAAGATTCGGACTGTTCAAGCATTTGATTTTTATACAAAAGAAGAAAATTTTAGGATGGTTGATGAAGCTTTGGTAAAAGCTAAATTTTTGAAATCTTATATTATAGGGTTTCAGAATCAAGGTAGCGTGATTAAAAGTAATGAAAATATTATGTTTGAAGTTCTAAAAGGAATTGGTAGTTTTCCGAATAGTAAAATTGAAGGGGTTCATAAAAACAATTTCTATGGTACTTATTTGATTGGTCCTATTTTGGTTCGAAATCCTGAGCTATTAAAATATATGGTGAAAAAGTTAGTAACAAGTAAAAAGGCTGATTTTAAGTTCAAACGATTTAATTTGACTTTAGAAAATAAAGCTTATCAAGAGTTTATGAAAAATTATTATAAAGAGTATGTGAGTATACAAAAAAGTAGTCAATTATGATCATTTTTTAATAGATTTTAATTCTAAAATTTTGCTAAAAAGATCCTAGTTTTTACTAAGATCTTTTTTTATTTGTTCTACTTCTTCTTTTGTTAAACCTGTAATTCTCATAATCATTTCTATGTCAAGGTTTTCTTTAATCATTTTCTTTGCAGTTTCTTTGTTTTTTTGTTCGATTCCTTGTTTGAGCCCCTGTTCCATTCCTTGCTGCCGTCCATGCTCAATTCCTTCTGAAAATCCCTTTATTCTTGCTTCTTCTATGAATGTATTTTGTTCTAATTCTCTTTTAGGAAGTTTCATAAATAGTCCTATGATTTCTTCATCTTTGCTGTATTTGTCTATTTCTTCTATTAATTTCTCATTTGATTCTTTACTCATTAAATCATCCCCAATCGCTTCTTTTAATTCTTTTTCTGTTGTTGCTGTAAATACTTTACACCAACGTGTTAACTTCTCGTCTTTACTAGTATACCATAGTTTGCTTCCTAGTACCATATCTATCACATCAATTTGAAATTTTTTTGATAGTATTTCTCCGTTTTTGTTGATTAAAAAAAATGATTCTTTTATGTTTTTTTCGTTGCATCTAAAGTTGTTTAACTGGATTTGTAGTGTTCTTTCAATATGGGCATAACTATTGTCTCCATATTTTAGTTGTCTTGAATGAATGCTACAAGCAGAGACAATGTTTCGTTCTGTTATAGATTCTGATCCTCGATTGGATAGTTCAATATTGATTAGTTCACTTCCAAAATGGATTATCAAATCCACTTGAATATTTCTATCTTTTTTGTGTTGGAGTTCTAACTCTCTTGGTTGTATTTCTATGTTTCCTTTTATGTTATTATAGGGAATGCTTAGATAATCTGATAGAAAGTATTCTATTAGATCCATATTGTTTGGATTATTGAATATCGCTGTAAAAACATAGTCAAATGTTAAGGGAACGATTTCTCCTGGTTTCAGTTTTTCTTTTCGTTTGTTCATGTTGTTTCTCCTTTCCAAGATCAGATTATCATTTAGGAATCAGAAATACAAATGAGTATTTTTTTGTTTTTGATTATTTTTATTATCTATTTTTTTTATTTCTTTTTCACTTTTCTTTTTTTTGGTTTTTGGAATCTTATAAAAAAACAAAGTTCTTATTTTTTGCGCATAAATAAAGAGTGATTTTCTTTCACTCTCTATGACTTTCCTTTTCTTTCTACAAACCAAACACCACTGATATCACAGCTGCTACTCGATGGCGCTGGATTTGGCATGGCTAATTTAATTAAGATTGGAAGTTTAAACGCATTTCCAAAAGCAATACAAGTTCCTGGTTGTAAAATTCGTAATCTTTTGACAACTTCGTTTGTAATATTTGGAACCATTTTTTGAATGTATTCTACATCTACTGGGTGCAACATTTTAAAAATTAAGAAGTTGCTACATTGTGATAAACTTGTAGATGATAATTCGCTTGGACGCTGCGAGATCAGTCCTAATAAAACTCCATATTTTCTTCCTTCTTTGGTGATACGGTCAAATATATTATATCCTAATAATTCTACATCATTATCGTTTTGTACATATCTATGTGCTTCTTCTAAAATAATATGAAATGGAAGTGTGGCCCTTTTTTCTAGGTTTTTTGCATAATCAAATAGTAATTTTGAATATATTTTAGTAATTGTTTTTGCAAATCTGTCGTCAACATAGTTGATATTAAAATTGATGATTTGAGCTTTTCTTCCATCATAAGCTGTGAGTAGGCCTCTAATGTATTGTTCTTTAGAAATATATTCTTCTACATCAAAATAGGTACTATACTCGCTGTTCACTAATGAATGTAGACGTACTTTTAATACATTTGCTTCATCGAATACTTTATCGCTTTTTAAAACTCCTTCTGCGATTAGTGCAAAATCAAAAGCATCTTTTAAGTCCTTTAAGGTATATTTGAATGTTCCATCTGGCATTTTTAGTTCTAATTCGTCATTTAGAAATGTTTGCATGAATGTAGTTAATAATTCCATTTCTCTTATTTTGCCTGATGCGTCGATGAGTAAGCATTGTTTTAGGGGTCTTGTATATCCTGGTTGGAAAATTGGTGTTTCTAGATTTAATTCTTTGGTATTATATGTGGTTAATACTGAGAATATTTGGTCTCTAATTTGTGCTGGTGGTCTACCACTTGCCAAAATGTCTAAAATGGCACGTGCAATAATATCATTTTTATGTTTTATCACGGTTTCTTCTTCTCTACCAAATATAGTTACTAGTTTTAAAGCTTGTTCTATAATTGGTAGTTGTGAGGCTTTTTCAGCATTTAAAAGAATGGCTAGATCGTCTGTATCTAATAACCATAATGGAATTTTTAAGGTTTCTGTATCACTAAATTTAGTATTAGTTGTGTATGACTTAAAGCTAATTTCTGGGACTTTATCGTGTAGCCCTTCAAAAGCATTGTGGTATTCTCCATAAGCATCAAAGATAAAAATGCTAGAGCGATATGCTATTGAATTTTTCTTTTGAAACAAGTTTTGAATGATTCTTGCAACGCTACATGATTTTCCACTTCCAGTAGATCCAAAAATAGCGAAATGATTGCTGAAAAATTGATTGATATTTACGCCTATTTTGATGCCTTCATAAATCGCGCTTTCTCCAATTAATAAGTCTTTGTTTTCTTTATAATCATTTATTCCAATGATAATTGGAATTTTTTCTTTTGAAATTAATTTAACGGTTGCTGAAAAAGAGGGTTTTCGAATCACTCCAAAAACAAATTTGTCATCAATCAATTCTCCTTGTAAACTGATTGATCCAATTCCATCTTTAATTTCTATAATCTCTCCTATAAATTTTCGGTCTGCTTCTTCCATAATCACATGGTTATTCAAGATGTTTTGAAATTTATCTAATTCTATGTTT
>CAJTLA010000003.1:49223-49482 GCA_910576985.1 uncultured Bacilli bacterium | reverse complement strand
GTTTTTTTGAAAGAACGTTTTGGAAAATATATAAATATTCAAGTATGGAATTTACGGGAGGCAATGAAAGAAAACAATACGATTAATTTTAAATATGCCAAGTTATTTTGTTTGAAAGAATATTCTGTTAGGCAGGCGGAGAAGATATTGAAGGAATTATCGAAAGATAAAAAATTCAAATCGATTGTTCAGAAAATTAGAGAATATAATATGAGTAAAAAAGATTATAGAAAGATGAAGGAGAGAGAGAAAATGGAAA
>CAJTLA010000003.1:0-49213 GCA_910576985.1 uncultured Bacilli bacterium | reverse complement strand
CTCAGGGTTGATTGCACATGCCAAAGAGGAGGGAAAAATAGAAGGAAGAATGGAGGGAAAAATAGAAGGGAGAATGGAAGAAAAAATAGAAATGATTCATAATTTATTGTCATCAGGTGTTGATCTTGATATTGTTGCAAGTGCTGCTAATTTATCAAAGCAACAAATTATGGAATATCAAAGTCTTTAGGCAATATGTGATTTATCACTCTTTTTAGAAGAAAACATACTTTATAGTGAGGTGTGTTTTTTTATGAAGATAAGAACAGATTCTAGAAAAGTAAAGAAGGGTGATACTTTTGTTGCTTTAAAAACATTAAATAATGATGGTCATACTTATATAGAAGATGCCATTCAAAATGGGGCCAGTTCTGTTGTTGTAGAACATGGGCTTTATGAGGTAGATACATTAATTGTAAATGATACAAAAGAATATTTGATACGTACTTTAAAAGAAGAATATTATGAACAAATTAAAGATTTGAAATTGATTGGAATGACAGGAACAAATGGGAAAACAACGACTTGTTTTTTAACTTATGAATCATTTTGTAAATTAAAAAAAGCAGCTGCTTATATTGGGACTCTTGGATTTTATGTAAATGGAGAGAAAATAAAAGATTTATCAAATACAACTCCAGAAATTAACGAATTGTATGAAATGTTATTATTTTGCTCTAAAAATGAAGTAGAGTATGTGGTTATGGAAGTCAGTAGTCATGCGTTAGCAATGAATCGTGTTGAAGGTCTTGAATTTACTTACGCGATATTTAGTAATTTAACAAAAGATCATTTGGATTATCATTTGGATATGAAAAGTTATGCTTTGGCAAAACAGAAACTATTTTCTAAATTGAAAGAGAATGGGAAAGCAATTGTAAATATTGATAACGATTATAAGAATTATTTTTTATTAAAAGAAAATAATAATATTACATATGGTTTCGGAGAAGCTGAATATCAAATTTTAGACTATGATATTCATGTAAGTGGAAGTAGTTTTACTTTTAAGCACAATGAACCTATTCAATTAGAAACAAAGCTGCTTGGAAAACATAATGTATATAATGTATTTGTGACTGCCATTATTTTATTAGAAGAACAATTTGAAATTTTGCAAATCAAAGAAATTTTAAAGGAGTTAAAAGCACCAGCAGGTAGAATGGATACCATCTTTTATGATACAAATCGAATTATTATTGATTATGCTCATACACCAGATGCAGTTTCTAATGTAATAGGAGCAGTAAAAGAATTAAATCCAAATCATATTTATACAATTGTTGGTTGTGGAGGTAATCGGGATAAAACAAAACGTCCAGAAATGGCTAGAATTGCAACTCATTTATCCGATTATGCAATATTCACAAGTGATAATCCTAGGTTAGAAGATCCGAATGATATTATAGAAGATATGATTCATCATTTGGAAAACAAAAACTATGAAACAATTACAAATCGAAAAAATGCAATTATAAAGGGTATACAAATGCTTGAAAATAATGATATACTATTAGTGCTTGGAAAAGGGCATGAAACTTACCAAATTATTGGAAAAGAAAAAATAGATTTTGATGATAAACAAACTGTATTAGAAATCATATAGGAGATGATACTCATGTTAATTTTAGCAAAAGCTGTACTAGCACTTATGATCGGCTTTATATTATCAGTCGCTTTTGGATTTATATTAATTCCTTTTCTTCGGAAGTTGAAAGTGAAACAGCAAGTGAGTGTTTTTTTAGCGAAAACTCACAAAGAAAAAGAGGGGACACCAACAATGGGAGGTTTGATTTTTATCGTTCCTACCTTGTTGACCATTTTGATATTATTGTTGATGGGAAAAATCAATTTTTCAGAAAATTTATTTATTGTGATATTTGTTTTTGTAGGATATGCCCTTTTAGGATTTTTGGACGATTTTTTAATTATTAAACGCCATAATAATGAAGGACTTACAGAAATTGGAAAATTGTTTGGACAATTATTTATTGCACTGCTGTTTTTTTATATTTTTATGAAAAGTGGAAATGAACCGATGTTTGATATTCATACGTTAGGAATTAAAATTGACATGGGTTGGTTTTATGGAATATTTTTATTATTTATTTTAGTTGCCAGTAGTAATGCTGTCAACTTAACTGATGGATTAGATGGACTAGCAGGAGGCTTGTCAGTGATGGCTTTTTTAGCGTTTGGAATGATTAGTTGGAATTCTAGTTGGGTAGCAGGTAGTGAGGACATTGCAATATTTTGTTTTGTATTAGTTGGATCATTGATGGGATTTTTAGTTTATAATACTTATCCAGCGAAAGTATTTATGGGAGATACAGGATCGTTATCACTTGGAGCGACATTAGCAAGTGTTGCGATTATTACTAGTCATGAAATTACTATGATTATTGTAGCAGGTGTCTTTATCATTGAAACACTTGTTTGTATTGCTCAAATGATTTCAGTTATGTATTTTCATAAAAAAATATTTTTAATGGCTCCACTTCATCATCATTTTGAAAAATTAGGATTTCATGAACGAGATATTGTGAAGGGCTTTTGGATTGTAGGTGCACTACTTGCAATGGCTGCAATCGCTTTTGGGGTATGGTTATAAGTTGACACTTTTTTGTAAAGTGTTTTTTTTTGACAATCTTTTTCGTAGAAAAGGTGGAAAAACTCTTTACAAAAGAATACTCCTAAGGTAAAATGGTGGTATGAAGTGGGTAGAAATGGAATAAAGTGGGTGAAATATGATGCTACTGGGGGAATATCATCATACAATCGATGAAAAAGGAAGAATTATTATTCCATCAAAAATGAGAGACGAAATGGGTGATCAATTTATTTTGACTCGAGGACTTGATCATTGTTTATTTGTTTATCCAAAAGAAGAATGGCAACGTATTATTGAAAAGTATAAAGAATTACCAAATACGAAAGATGCCAGAAATTTTATGAGATTCTTTTTATCTGGAGCGACTGAATGTAGTTTTGATAAACATGGAAGAATTAATGTTTCAGACCCACTAATTGCGTATGCAGGCCTAGAAAAAGAATGTGTCATTATTGGTGTCAATGATCGATTGGAAATCTGGAGTAAAGATCGTTGGGAATACTTTATGGATACGAATGAAGATGAATTTTCAGATCTTGCAGAACACTTATTTTCAAATAATATAAACTAAGGGGGATGTTATGCATACCAGTGTATTACTAGAAGAATGTATTTATAATCTTTTGTTAAAAGAAGATAGTGTGATTGTTGACTGTACACTTGGATATGCAGGACATAGCAGTGAAATATTAAAAAAAACTAAGCATGGAATGTTATATGCGTTTGATCAAGATTGTGAAGCGATTCAATTCAGCCAACAAAAACTAAATCAAATTGGTTCTAATTACGAAATTATTCCTAGCAATTTTGTTCATTTAAAAGAGGAATTGGAACGCAGAGGGATTTCTCATGTGGATGGAATCTTATTTGATTTAGGCGTATCTAGTCCTCAATTAGATGAAGCAGATAGAGGTTTTAGTTTTCATAAGGATTCAAAATTAGATATGCGTATGAATCAAAATGCTACATTATCTGCGGAAACAGTTGTAAATACATATTCCTATGAAGAACTATTACACATTTTTTATACATATGGAGAAGAAAAATATGGATCTAAAATTGCTTCTGCAATTATTCAAAATAGACCCATTCATACAACTCTTGAATTAGTTGAGATTATAAAAAACAGTGTTCCAGAAAAATACCGCAGAGAAAAGCATCCAGCAAGAAAAGTATTTCAAGCAATTCGGATTGAAGTGAATGATGAATTAAATGTATTTGAAAAAGCTCTTTATCAAGCTTTGGAAATGATTTCTGTTGGTGGAAGAATCTGTGTTATTACGTTTCATTCTTTAGAAGATAAACTTTGTAAGAAAGTATTTAAGGAAGTTAGTAGTATTGATCCTACGTTAAAAAGTCTTCCAATGGTTCCAGAAGAATTCCAACCAAAATATAAAATTATTGGAACGTATGAACCAACTAAGGAAGAAATAGAACAAAATAATCGTGCTAGAAGTGCGAAATTAAGAGTGATTGAAAGAATAAAAAGGTGATATTTATGGCAAGAAAAAAAGTAAGAAAAATTCGTTTTACAAAAGGAGAACGTTTGGTTTATTTAAGTGCGATTTTTGCGACAGTAATGACTTTAGTTTTTCAAGTTTTTTGTAGTGCCAATATCGGGAATTTAAATATGAACATTGAGGATATTCGTTATCAAATTAATGAACAAGAAAAGAAAAATGAAAGTTTAACTATGAAAGTGAGTGAACTTACTTCCTTTGATAAAGTAAAAGATATTGTCAAAGACATGGGACTTGCGTATAATAATGATAATATCGTTATTATTAATGAGTAGAGGTGAGCCAATTTGGAAAAGAAAGGACTAAAAAAACAAACTTGGAAATATCCAAAGAGAATGTTTTATTTCTTTCTTTTTTGTATTGTTTTATTATATATTCAATATGCTTACTTATCACTTTCTCCAATTGTTTATGGAGAAAATATGGAGGATTTTGCTCGTAAGCGAGATACCGCTAGAATGGTATTAACTGCACATCGTGGTTCTATTTTTGATAGTTCAGGTGGGACTTTAGCACTTAATGTCACTTCTTATACGGTGATTGCTTATTTAGATGAGAAACGAACTACGGATAAAAAGCATCCAAGACATGTTATTGATAAAGAAAAAACAGCGACTTCATTAGCACCTGTTCTTTCTATGGATAAAGAGGCTATTTTAAAACTATTAAATACCAAAGCTTATCAAGTAGAGCTTGGTCCAGGGGGAAGAGGGATTAGCGAATTAAAGAAAGAAGAAGTTGAAAATTTAGGACTAGATGGAATTGATTTCATTGAAAACATTAAACGATATTATCCAAATGGAGATTTTGCTTCTTATGTTATTGGATATGCAAAATCATATCCAGTAAAAGTGGATCCTGATAGTGGAGAGGAACTTACAGATGAAGAAATTAACGAAAAGTTAGCAGGAAATAAAGATTATAAATACCGAAGTACAGAAAAAATAGTAGGTGAATTAGGAGTTGAGTTAGAGTTTGATAGTAAGTTAAAAGGAACTGATGGAAAACTAGTTTATCAAAGGGATAAATATGGATATAAAATTCCAGATACTAAGGAAGAACGTGTGGAAGCGATTGATGGAAATGATATTTACCTGACTATTGATTCTGGTATTCAAAGGTTCGTAGAAGGTGCTTTGAAAGAAGTGTCGGAAATCTATACTCCTGAGTGGATGATGATGGCTGTAATGGATGCGAAAACGGGAGATATTTTAGCGACTTCTTCTACACCATCTTTTGATCCCAATGTTCGTGATATCAAGAATTATGAAAATCCATTGACCTCTTATTTATTTGAACCAGGATCTACTATGAAAACGTATACTTATATGTGTGCAATGGAAAAAGGAACCTATGATGGAAGTGCGACTTATAAATCTGGAACCTATCAGATTGGAGAAGAGTTTATTCAAGATTGGAATGAGGGAAAAGGTTGGGGAACTATTACGTTTGATAAAGGTTATGAGTTTTCTAGTAATGTAGGGGCAACTTCTATTGTAAATCAATTTATTACCAGGAATGAGTTACGAGAATGTTTATTAAAATATGGATTTGGGAAAAAAACAGGGATTTTGCTTCCAAGAGAGCTAGCAGGAAGCATCAAATTTACTTATCCTATTGAAGTGGCTGCTGCTTCTTATGGTCAAGGAATCACAATTACAGCGGTACAGCAGTTACAAGCTTTGAGCATTCTTTCTAATAATGGAAAAATGCTAACACCACATATTATTAGTAAAATTGTTGATCCAAATACTGAAAAAACAGTCTATCAAAGGAATATTGAGGAAAGTGAACAATTGATTAGTAAGGAAACTGTAACTCAAATGAAAAATCTAATGTATAATGCAGTTCATAGTCAAGATGTGGGATCTACAAGTGCGATTCAATTTAATATTCCAGGATTTGAGGTGATTGGAAAATCAGGAACAGCTCAAATTTATGATTCGAAAAATGGTGGATATTTAAAAGGTGAAAATGATTATATTCATTCGTTTGCAGGAATGTATCCAAAAGATGATCCAGAAATTGTGATTTATACAGCTGTTAAAATTCCTTCTTTTGGTCAAGGGGCAGCAGTTGCCAAAGCTACCACTTCGGTGATGAAGAGTATTGCCAAATATCGTAATATGTTTTCAGAGCAAAATACTTCTAATTCTAATGAAAAGTATGAAATGCCATTAGTGATGAATCAGTCAACAACGGACATCAAAAATCAACTTACTGGAATGGGATTACATGTAGTTACTATTGGAAATGGCGAACGTGTGATCTCGTCCTATCCAAATGCTAGTGCAACTATTTTAAAAGGGGACAAGGTATTTTTAATGACGAATGATTCTAATTGGACGATGGAAAATTTAAAAGGATGGAGTCGAATTGACGCTATGAACTATTTGAAATTGGTTGGCTTCAATGTGACTTCCACAGGTTATGGGTATGTTGATACACAAAGTATAGAACCAGGAACAGTGATTGTGAATGGTTCCAATATCCAGCTTACACTTTTAGATAAATATAATTTGAGTGTAACAGCAGAATAGAATTTGACTTTATTTAAAAATCATATTACAATGAGAAAGGAGGTAAAGAATGAGAAAATATATTGTAGTTAAAGTTCTTGTTCTTTTCTTTTTTTGTATATTATTAGGAGGATGTTCTAAAAATATGAATATGAATACAGAAATGTCTTTTTTGGCTTGTGGAGATGCAGACATTACTGTGATTAAGGATCGTGATCATGTTGTTTTGGTTGATACTGGAGAAGCTATTTGTAGAAATTCGGTTCTTACTTATTTGCAAAAAAAGAAAATCAAATCGATTGATCTCATGATATTAACACATCCTGATAAGGATCATATAGGGAATGCTGTTTCTATTATGGAAAGATGGAATGTGAAAAAGGTTGTTGCAAGTAGTTATCGAAAACATTCAAGTGCGGAATCAGAGTTATTCAATTATGTAGAGAGGAATCAAAATGATTATCAAGCTTTGGAAGAACAAATGAAGATTCATATTGGGAAAATGGAGGTTTTAATAAAACCACCAATGGTAGAGTATGATAGTTCGAATAACTCTTCTTTGGCTACATGGATTACAGTGGGTCAGGTAACAACCTTTTTTGGGGCTGATATGAAAAAGAAACGAATTGAGGAGTTGTTGGAAGATGACATATTAAAGTCTGATATTGTAAAGCTTCCTTATCATGGCAGATATGTGTCAAATATCAATTTATTGTTAGAACGGTTGGATCCTAGATTTGTGGTTATTACTTCTCCTCAGGAAGATGAAAAAACGGTATCTTTATTAAATCGTTTGAAACTTCCTTATGAATTAACAACAGAAAATATTGTATTTGAAATTGATGAAAAAACATTTAGAAGAAAGAGGTAGTAGTATGGAAAAGTATGTGCTGAAAAAAAATCCAGATGGATCTGAGATTACAGTGCGAGATCTACAACTTGCTATTTTAGAGATTATGGATGAAATTCATCGAGTTTGTGTAAAGAATGATATTCCATATGCATTGATTGCTGGTTCTGCACTAGGTATTTGTAATTATCAGGGGTTTATTCCATGGGATGATGATATTGATATGTGTGTTGAAAGAAAAGATTGGGAGCGATTTGTTCAAGCTTTAGAAATGGATTTGGACTCTAAGTTTTATTTTCAATGTTTTGAACGAGATCGAAAATATAATGTTTTAGTTCCATCGATGAAGATTCGAAAGCGTGGAACTTATATTAAAGAAGTAAATAGTTTACTTAAAAATCGTTGTGAATCAGGAGATGGAATTTTTATTGATGTTGTGATTTATGATGGTGTTTCTGAAAATAAGTGGGTTGACGAATGGAATCGATTTAAGGTTAGGGCGTTAATGCCTATTATGGTGTTGTTGGACAACATACATATTAATCCAGTTTTTTTGAAGAAATTGGTGTTAAAGATTTCTGCTAAGTATGCTTTTAAAAATGAGAATAGCAATATGGTTTCACAGACAATTGCAATTCCTTGGGAAAAGTTTTTAAAGGAGCCAAAGTTTAAGAGGGAAGATGTATATCCTTTTACGCTTTATGAGTTTGAGGGGAGACAGTTCTATTCTTATCATAATGTGAAAAAGGTAGTATCTGAATGGTATGGACCGAATTGTCTTAAAAAATGGAATGGAAAAGAATGGTATGATCCACTACCAGTAGAGAAAAGAAAACCAAAACATGCTGTAGATTTGAATTTAAATTCAGAAGAAAGAGATAGGAAATAAGTTTTATTTTCATATTTTATAAAAATTATGATGGGAGTGGGGTTATGAAACAAAGGGCGTTTACATTAATAGAGTTATTGGCAGTAATTGTGATACTCGTTATCATTGTTTTGGTTACTGTTCCTATGATATTGAATCTTGTAGAAAATTCTAAAAAGAGTTCTTTTGAGGATAGTGTGTATGGAATTATTGAAAGTGCGAAGTTATTATATACGGAAATGATGTCTGATGGTGTATTAGAAGGGTCAAAGACGTTTTCATTTGATTATGGAAAACCAGAAGAATTAAATTATCATGGACTTACTCCAGAAGGTGGTATGTTGATTTTAGAGCGTCATGGGGAGATTCGTGTAGCTGTTCATAATCATACATGGTGTGCGATAAAAGAAGCCGATGATAATAAAGTGAAGATTTTGAAATATGAAGAAGGGAAATGTGTCCTTACTGGTAATTCAGAATTTATAAATGCAGATAAATCGGGAGCCGAAAAACCAACTTTAGCTGGATTGGTTCCAATAAAATGGAATGGAACAACATGGATAAAGGCTGATGAAAATAATGGAGCTGGAGAACATCAATGGTATGATTATGGTCAATGGATGTGGGCGAATGCAGCAAGTGTAACAGAGGAATATAGAAATGTGAGTGTTGGAGATGAAATACCAGAGAGTGCAATCAATGCGTATTTTGTATGGATCCCAAGATATGAATATGATTATGTAAGTATACAAAATGATGCAGGAGGAACAAAGGCACAACCTGGAGAAATTAAGGTCAATTTTATAGCGGTAAATAAAACCAATTCTAGTGAAAATTACGTAATTCATCCAGCCTTTACATTTGGAGATCAAGAATTATCTGGGTTTTGGGTAGGAAAATTTGAGACAACAGGAAATGCAACGACTCCAACCATAAAACCAAATATCAATTCATTGAGATATATGAATGTAAGTAATATGTTCACAACAGCGCAGAAGTTTAGTGCATCAGAAAACAATTATGGAATAAATACATCGGCAGATGCACATATGATGAAGAGTAGTGAGTGGGGAGCAGTAGCATATTTATCACAAAGTACATATGGAAAATATGGGAATGATTCCTATTTGGGTGCGAATAAAGAAGTGTATATTAATAATAATAGTAGTTATATCACTGGTTGTAGCGGAGGGACTCCTAGTGCAGGAAAAAGTGGTGCATGTGTGTATACATATGAAAAGCCTTTGGATGGGACAGGTGCGTCAACAACGGGAACGATATATGGCGTATATGATATGAGTGGAGGTTCCCATGAATATGTGATGGCTTTATATAATGAAAACAAAGGCTCATCAGGATTTAGTAGTTTACCAGAACGTAAGTATTATGATAATTATACGTCAACGTCGGTAGCAACTGCATGTGAAGGAGAACTTTGTTATGGGCATGCCTTAAGTGAGACGAGTGGTTGGTATTCCGATTATTTCTTTCTTGTTAATAATCCATGGTATCTTCGTGGAGGACAATCTGGTTGGGGAAGTGAAGCAGGACTATATTATCTTTATTATTCAGGAGCAGGAGGGGGAGCAGTTGATAATATTTCATTTCGAGTTGTTTTATTAGAATGATATCACATTTCATTTTGAAATATTTGTATACTAGGTCTATAAGGCCTATTTTTTGTAGTATTCAAACTTCAATATCATAAAAAATAGAAATTTTATTGACAAAATATACATATTGGTGTTATATTAGTAGTACATTTTAATTAAGGTTTACTTTGTAAATCTTTGATTAAAAAAAGGAGACACCTGGATGTGTGGAAAGGAGGTTCGAAACTATGCCTACAATGAATCAATTGGTTCGTAATAGAAGAAGCAAAAAACCAACAAACAGTAAATCACCTGTACTTGGTATTGGATATAACAGCAAGGAGAAAAAACAAACAAACCAAAACTCTCCTCAAAAACGTGGAGTTTGTACTCGTGTTGGAACTAAAACACCAAAGAAACCAAACTCAGCACTTCGTAAATATGCTCGTGTTAGATTAAGTAATGGTCGTGAGATCGATGCTTATATTCCAGGAGAAGGACATAACTTACAAGAACATAGTGTAGTATTAGTTCGTGGTGGACGTGTAAAAGACTTAATCGGTGTTCGTTATCATGTAATTCGTGGTACAATGGATACTGCTGGAGTTGAAAAACGTCGTCAAGGACGTTCTAAATATGGCGCTAAAAAACCAAAAAATAAATAAGAGAGGAGGAATAGTATGCGTAAAAGACGTGCTACTAAAAGAGACGTTTTACCAGATCCATTATATAATTCAAAATTAGTGACAAAACTAATTAATACGATTATGATAGATGGAAAAAAAGGTACTGCACAAAAAATTCTATATAAATCTTTCGATATGATCAAAGAAAGAACTGGAGAAGAACCATTAGAAGTTTTTAATAAAGCTATGGAAAACATTCAACCAGCATTAGAAGTAAAAAGCCGCCGTGTTGGTGGAGCAAACTATCAAGTACCAATTGAAGTAAAACCAGATAGAGCAAGAGCTTTAGCAATGCGTTGGTTAACAAATGCTGCTAGATCTCGTGGAGGACACTCTATGGCAGAAAATTTAGCAAACGAATTGATTGATGCTTCTAATGGAGTAGGAGCAGCAGTAAAAAAACGTGAAGATACACATCGTATGGCAGAAGCAAATAAAGCATTCGCACATTATCGTTGGTAGAAGAAAGGAAACAAGAGTATGGCTCGTGAATATAGTATAGAAAATACACGTAATATTGGAATTATGGCACATATTGATGCTGGAAAAACAACTTGTACAGAACGTGTTTTATTCCACACTGGTAAAATTCATAAAATTGGTGAGACACATGATGGTGCTGCACAGATGGATTGGATGGAGCAAGAACAAGAACGTGGAATTACCATTACTTCAGCAGCAACAACTGCATTTTGGAAAGATCATAGATTCAATATCATTGATACTCCAGGACACGTAGATTTTACAGTTGAAGTATCAAGATCACTTCGTGTACTAGACGGAGCAGTGGCGCTTCTAGACTCACAAGCAGGAGTTGAGCCACAAACAGAAACTGTATGGCGTCAAGCAACTGAATTCAAAGTTCCTCGTATGATTTTCTGTAACAAAATGGATAAAATGGGAGCAAGTTTTGAATATAGCTTGGAAACTGTTAAGAATAGATTGGGAGTAAATGCAAAACCAATTGAGTGGCCTATTGGCGCAGAAAATGAGTTTAATGGAATTATTGATTTAATTACTAGAACAGCATATCATTATGATGGAAAACAAGAAGAAGAACCAACTATTATTGATATTCCAGCAGATATGGTAGACTTAGTAGAAGAAAAACGTAATGACTTAATTGAAGCTGTTGCAGAGTTTGATGATGAACTTATGAACAAATACTTGGAAGGGGATGAAATCAGTAATGATTTAATCAAGCGTGCAATCCGTAAAGGAACATTAGCAGTAGAATTCTTCCCTGTATTATGTGGAACTGCTTTAGGAAATATTGGAGTAAAATTGTTACTAGATGCTGTAGTCGATTATTTACCATCTCCACTTGATATCGAAGCGATTAAAGGATTTGATATGGATGGAAAAGAAATCGAGCGTCATCCAAGTGACTCAGAACCATTTAGTGCTTTGGCATTTAAAGTAATGACAGATCCATTTGTTGGAAAATTAACTTTTTTCCGTGTTTATTCAGGACATTTAAATAGTGGTTCTTATGTATTAAATGCAACTAAAAATTCAAAGGAAAGAATTGGTCGTATTTTGCAAATGCATGCAAATAATCGTACTGAAATTACAGAAGTATATACTGGAGATATTGCGGCAGCAGTAGGACTTAAAAACACAACAACAGGAGATACTTTATGTGATGAAAAGAAAGCTTGTATTTTGGAATCTATGGAATTTCCAGAACCAGTAATTGAACTTGCTGTTGAACCAAAATCAAAAGCAGATCAAGATAAAATGGCTACGGCTTTACAAAAATTATCAGAAGAAGATCCAACTTTTAGAGCTAGTACCAATCATGAAACTGGTCAAACAATTATAGCAGGTATGGGTGAACTTCATTTGGATATTATTGTGGATCGTATGAAAAGAGAGTTTAATGTTGAAGCAAACATTGGAAAGCCACAAGTATCTTATCGTGAAACTTTAACACAAGCTGCTGATTGTGAAGGAAAATATATAAAACAATCTGGAGGACGTGGACAATATGGACATGTTTGGATTAAATTTGAACCAAATCCAGATAAAGGATATGAATTTGTTGATGCAGTAGTTGGTGGAGTTGTTCCTCGTGAATATATTCCAGTTACTGATAAAGGTCTTCAAGATGCTATGAAAACTGGTGTTTTAGCAGGATATCCAATGGTAGATGTAAAAGCAACATTATTTGATGGTTCTTATCATGATGTTGACTCATCAGAAATGGCATTTAAAATAGCAGCATCTTTGGCTTTAAAAGAGGCAAAAAACAAATGTAAACCAATTTTATTAGAACCAATTATGAAAGTTCAGATAATTGTTCCAGATGAATATCTAGGAAATGTCATGGGAGATATTACTTCTCGTCGTGGACGTCCGCTTGGTCAAGAATCACGTGGAAATGCATTAGCGATAGATGCGTCAGTGCCACTTTCAGAAATGTTTGGATATGCTACAGCACTTAGATCCAATACACAAGGTAGGGGACAATTTACAATGGTATTTGATCATTATGAAGAAGTTCCAAGAAATATCGCAGACGACATAATTAAGAAAAATGGTGGAAACTAAGAAAAGGCACTTGCTATTTTTCTTTAGTTGATATAAAATAGTATATGTAATGAAATATAAGGAGGAATATTATGGCAAAACAAAAATATGATCGTTCAAAACCACATGTTAACATTGGTACAATTGGACACGTAGATCATGGTAAAACAACTTTAACAGCTGCTATTTCATCTCACTTAGCTGGGAAAAACGGTAACGAAAAAGTTGACTTTAACAATATTGATAAAGCACCTGAAGAAAGAGAACGTGGTATTACAATCAATACTTCACATATTGAATATAGTACAGAAAATAGACATTATGCACACGTAGACTGTCCAGGACATGCTGACTATGTAAAAAACATGATTACAGGAGCAGCTCAAATGGATGGAGCAATCTTAGTTATTGCTTCAACTGATGGTCCAATGGCTCAAACTCGTGAACATATCTTATTGTCACGTCAAGTTGGTGTACCTCGTATGGTTGTATTCATGAACAAATGTGACATGGTTGAAGATGAAGAATTGTTAGATTTAGTTGAAATGGAAATTCGTGAATTATTAAGTGAATATGGATACGATGGAGACAATACTCCAATCATTCGTGGTTCAGCACTTAAAGCATTAGAAGGAGATGCTACTTGGGCAGCAAAAATTGATGAATTGATGGCTGCAGTAGATGAGTATATTGAAACTCCAACTAGAGATACTGAAAAACCATTCTTAATGCCAATTGAAGATGTATTTACTATCACAGGTCGTGGAACAGTAGTTACAGGACGTGTTGAAAGAGGTCAATTAAAATTAAATGATGAAATCGAAATTGTTGGTATTAAAGAAACTAAAAAATCAGTAGTTACAGGAATTGAAATGTTCCGTAAGCAATTAGATTATGCTGAAGCAGGAGATAATGCAGGTATCTTATTACGTGGTATTTCTCGTGAAGATGTAGAACGTGGGCAAGTATTAGCAAAACCAGGATCAGTTACTCCACATAAAAAATTCAAAGCTACAGTTTATGTACTTAGCAAAGAAGAAGGTGGAAGACATACTCCATTCTTCAGTAACTATCGTCCACAATTCTATTTCCGTACAACAGATGTTACAGGAACTATTGAATTACCAGAAGGTGTAGAAATGGTTATGCCTGGAGACAATGTTGAAATGACAGTAGAATTAATTCACCCAATTGCAATTGAAAATGGTACAAAATTCTCAATTCGTGAAGGTGGAAGAACTGTTGGAGCAGGAAACGTTTCAGAAATCGTTGAATAAGAAAAGCAGACTTTTGTCTGTTTTTTTTTGGTAAGAAATCACAGTTGTATTTATCAGTTTGAAAAAGAAGTGGAAATAAAAAACAGACTTTGTCTGTTTAATTAATGTTTTAATATGTTTCTAATTGGAGCAGAATTACGATACATAAAGTATAATGTACTGTTGGTAACCAATTCTAAATCACCAATATATTCATATATATCAGAGCCAAAGTTTGTTTTAAAATCATTTAATCCTTTGTAAGGATTATTTTCTAAATTAAAATCAGTAATTCCATTTAGGTTAAAACGTTTATATTCTGATTGTGCATATTTCTGAATTAGTTTCCATAGTAATAGGTGTTTTCCGTTAAAGCTTTTTTTTGTCTGATCGTATCCATCCATAAATAGAAAAATTTCATCTTTGTTTTTGATTACTAAGGCAGTTGCTAAAATGATTCCAGTTGGATATGTTTTTAATAAATTGGTAGCTGAAATGAGCTGTTTTTTATATTTGTTTGTTTCATTGTCACAAATAATTTTTTGATCAATTAGTTTCGCATTATTTTCTCCAACTTTTTCAAAAATTTGATTATTGATATCAATGCTTTTTTGTTCGGCTAAAGAATAGAGTTCTTGTGTTTTTGTTAGAAAATAAGTGGTATCTAATTTTGCATAGTAAAATTCAATATTAGGACCAAAGGTTTGATAAGCATCTTGAAAGAATTTTAGATCTCTTGGATATTTACTTTTGGTTTGTAAATATAGAGCATCTAAACTGTTTAAGTTTCCTCTATGAATTTTAATTCCATTATTTTCTGCATTTCTAATTTTTGTTCTGAAATTTTTTGATATATCTTTAAAAAGTTGGTAATATGGATAATCAATATTTAAGATTGCCTCAAATCTTGGTTTAAATGATTCAAAGTAGTGATTATATCCTAAATGGTAGTATCCAAGTCTTTTGAAGTCATTGAATATTTTTTCAAAATATAAATTGGTTTCTTTTAGATTATGATGCTTATTATATACATTTTTGATAATTAATGGATTTAATTTTATAGCAACAATATCTTTTTTTCCAAGAAATTTTTTTAAAAGAAGTGTGAAGTTCTTTAATAAGTCAAAATTATTATAGTTGATTAGAAATCCTCTTGGTGCAAAAGCGTATTTAAAGCCATCTTTTTTTTGGACTAAAATCAAAGAAGCAGCTACAATTTGATTTTCTTCAATCATTCCTACAAATAGGGAAGTAAATCCTTGACGTTCCATGATTTCTGCATATTCTACGGTTTGATATAAAGAATGGACGTTAAATGTATTTGCAAATGATCTAAATTCTGTTTGGGTTAGTTGTTTGATTTGTCTCATCATCTATGGCTCCTTTCCCTGAATATTATATCATACATTATTTTATTTTACTATGATTTTTCTTCATTTTATGGTTGCAATAGAAACTGTATTTTTCATGGGAATAATGATACAATTTATTGTTTATAGGATTCTTTATTTTATGAAATGTATCGTTTTGAAATATTGATTATATTATTTGTTGGTGATATACTGAAAAAAAGGATGGTTTGTATGATTTTAAATGTGAGTGGAAGAACAGATATTGTGGCTTTTTATTCTAAATGGTTTATCAATCGTTATCGAGAAGGGTTTGTAGATGTTAGGAATCCATTTTATCCAGATCAGGTCAGTAGAATTTATTTTAATGATGTGGATGCTATATTTTTTTGTACAAAAAATCCAATTCCTATTTTAGAATTTTTATCTGAAATTCAAAAGCCAATGTTATTTCATGTGACTTTAACTCCATATAAAAGCAATATTGAACCAAATGTCCCTCCAAAGGGAATTTTAATAGAGGCAATTAAAAAAATTTCTAATATGATTGGGAGTGATCAAGTATGTATTCGTTATGATCCTATTTTTTTAAATGATCAATATCATTTAGAATATCATAAGCAGGCATTTGAGCATTTATGTGCTTTATTAGAAGGTTATACGAAAACAATGATTGTATCTTTTATTGATGATTATAAAAACGTTCGTAATCATATCAAGACATTAAGAATAAAACCATTTACGGAAGAAGATTTAAAGCAGATTGGAATTTCTTTTAGTGAAAGTGCGAGGAAACATGGTATGGTAGTTCAGACCTGTTTTGAAGAATGTGATTTAACTCAATATGGGTTTACAAAAGGAGATTGTTTGTCAGCAACGAAAGCTTATCAAATGACTAAAAAAATATATCATAAGTGGAAAGCTAGAAAAGGGGGACTATGTAGTTGTGTAGAGATGGTTGATATTGGAGTCTATAATACTTGTGAACATTTCTGTAAGTATTGTTATGCAAATTATGATGAAAAGAAAGTTGCTAAAAATATATTAGATCATGATTCTAATTCTAGTTTATTGATTGGAACGTTACAAAAGAAAGATACAATTAAAATTCGTAAATGATTTTTTTATAAGACGTTGATTTTTGTTTTTCTTTTCTGGTATTCTATTGTTAGAAGGAAGTGTTGTTATGTATGAGATTAGTCAGTATCGGCCAAATTTTGATTATTTATTGGACTATGGATTTCATCAAGAAAAATCAAATTATGTACTACGAAAGTCACTCATTGATGATCTATGTGTTGTTTTTACGCTTACCTTAACAGGGTTGCAAATTGATGTATATGATTCTTTTCAAGAAAAGTATTTGCCTTTTTATGTTCAAGAGGAAATAGGTTCTTATGTGAGTGATTTAAGAAAAAAGATTTCATTATTAAGAGATGATATCATTCAAAATTGCTTTGAACCAATTGATATTCGAAATCAAATATTATTGTATGTAAAGGAGAAGTATGGGATTATACCTGAATATCTATGGGAAGAGCATTCGAGTTATGCTGTATTGAAAACAGAAAAAAAACAAAAATGGTTTGGTCTTATTATCAATATTTCACGTGAAACTTTAGGGTTACAGGGGGCAGAAAAAGTGGAGGCAATGAATGTAAAGAATGATCCTAATCGAATTCAGTCATTAATCGATCATCAGCATTTTTTCCCAGCTTATCATATGAATAAAAAACATTGGATTACAGTTTTATTAGATTCTAATTTGGATATCGATTTGTTAAAGCAATTAATTGGTGAAAGTTATCAATTGATAGAAAAATAAAAATGTACTTGACATTCCCCTAAGGGAATAGCTTATTATCTATTTTAGGAAGGAGGAACATATGCTTATTAATGAAGTAGAACACATAGTTGGGTTATCTAAAAAAAGCATTCGCTATTATGAAGAAAATGGTTTGCTTGTACCAAAACGAAATCAAGAAAATGATTACCGCGTTTATACAGAAAAAGAGATTCGAACATTGAAAATTATTAAATTTTTAAGAGAATTAAATGTTTCTATTAGGGAATTAAGGCAACTAAAAGATGGAGATCTCACATTACAGGAATGCATGATAGATAGAATTCAGAAAATAGAAAAAGAAGAAGAGAATTATCAAAAAATAAAGGCTATGTGTGTTTCTATCAGTACTTCAAACGATACTTATGAAACAATTGAAATTGAAGAATATTTTAAAACAATGAATGTTTTAAATAAGGAAGGTTTTACAATGAGAGAGATAAAAACAAGCAAAACTAAAAAAATAGTGGGTGCAATAATATCTAGTTTTTTATTTGGGAGCTTTTTTCTATTTTTAATAGGGATAATTACTTATTTTCAATGTACAGAGCCTAAAAATATGCCATGGTTTATTTATGCGTTTATGATATTTATTTTAGTAATTCCACTACTTGGTATTATTGTAAATTTGATTCATAGAATAAAAGAAATTAATGGAGGAGAAGAAGATGAAGCTAGTAAATATTGATTATATTCCAGGAGAAGAGATTATAGAAGCTTTGGGGATTGTAAAAGGACAAATTGTTCAATCTAAGAATATTGGAAGAGATTTTATGGCAGGCATGAAAACGATTGTAGGTGGGGAAATTGCTGGATATACAGAAATGATTGCAACGGCTAGGCAGATGGCTACTAAGAGAATGGTAGATGAGGCAAAAAGTTTAGGTGCTGATGCAATTATTAATATTCGCTATGGTTCTTCTGCAGTTATGAATGGGGCTGCTGAGATTATTGCGTATGGAACAGCTGTAAAGTTAAAAAAAAGAGATTAAAGTCTCTTTTTTCTATGAAATTTATGATAAAATGAAATTGGAAAAGAAGGGATCGTATGGAAAAAAAGTTGTGGGAACATTATTTTTTAAAGATGGAAAATTATTGATTGATAAGTCTAGGAAAAGACCGATTTATCAAATGATTGGTGGTAGTGTAGAGGTCGGTGAAAGTGAGTATGAAGCGGCGATTCGGGAATGTCATGAAGAATTAGGGGTAGAAGATGATTTTTCTATTCTTTCTAATACATTAAAAAATGAGATTGTTCCAATTTGTATTAAAGAAGGATATATCAGGTTATCAAAATAGAAAGGGAAGAGTAGATTAGATGATTTCTTTCATAATTTTTGAAAAGTTGAGTTAAGATAATTATATATGAGATGAAATAGACTTTGTTAGGTCATTAAGAAAATATATAAGAGGAAAATAGTTATTGCGACTTTTTTAATATTTTGTTAAAATGTATTTGATGATGCATTTTTACTTGTATCATAATCTACTATGGTAGATCATTCATCCAATTTTTCTGTTTCACTTTTCAATAAAAAACTTCATTTTTTATAATGAAATTGGTGAAAAAGTAGTATAATTTTAAAAGAATGTATTCATAGAGGGAGGAAAATATATGAAAAAAAATTTATGTATTGTAGGTGTTATGGCTTTATTTTTATGTGGTGGAACTGTTTATGCTTATACACAAAATCATGTGGTTTCTAATCCAGTAGTCAATGATACTTCTGATAATTCATCAACTTATCATAGACATAATCAAAGTTCTTATTGTCGTTATGGATTTTCAAATTGTGATCAGCAAGCTCCACATACACATGCTGCAAATCATACAGGATATGGAAGACATAATGGACATCATTCTTGTCATCGTTATCAGTAGGATTTTTATTTATCATTTTTGGTCTGAAATATGGCCAATTTTTTTGTAATACGGATTCTAAAACTGATTGTATTATTTTATTTCTTCTTATCATTATGATAGTAGTAATAAAAAAATGACACTTAATTCTTCAGTGAATTAAATGTCCGCTTAATTAAATTTAGGGAGATATTCCAATTTTTTAAATTGAATGTTCTCTTTTTTAATTGTTACTCGAAAGTTCGAGTTTGTTATCCATCTGGTGCCACAAGTAGGAATCGGACCTACGTTAAAGCCTTACCATGGCTTCGTAATACCATTATACTATTGTGGCATGTTGCTTGGTAATATTAATTATAACACATTCTAAAAAAAAATAAAAGAGTTGTTTTAAAATCCTATCATGTTATATTGAAAAAGAACGACATGGAGATTATTTAGGTGTTACTGTCTAAATGATTTTTCATATCACAAACGAAGTAAAAAATTTTCAATTAGAAACTTTCATAAAATAAAAAAGTCTAGTATAATGTATGCAGATTTTCAAGATCTGTACTAAATTCATTGCAGAAATATGATTTTTCTTTTACAAAAATAAAGAATATAAAATATTTCAAAAATCTAATAATATACCAAAGAATAATATTAAAATTAGAAAATGAAATATTATTTGAAAGTGTTCATGGGAATTTTGTAAAATAGATTTTTTCATAAATAAGCTACGATACTTTTTTTTGATTATGGTATAAAATTATTTAAGGAGGAGATAATTTTATGAAAATAAATAACCATTGTGCTAGAAGAATTTTATTAGAAGTTGAAAAAATTCCTAATGGGGAAACTTTAACAGTAGCAAAGCTACAAGAAAGAATTTCAGATTTTCCAATTGAAGATGTACTATTTTTAGTAACTTTATTCAACAAAGAACATTACCTAACTGTACTTGATAAAGTCAGTTATGATGATAATGATGTTTTTAGAGATCACAAAATTAAATGCTTAACTGAAAAGGGGGATAAAGCTTTAGATACCATAAAAAGTGAAGATATTTGGAATCTAATGATGGAAAGAATCAATAATTTTCATGAACTATCTATTTTTACAATTTTTAGTATAGCAAGCAAAATAGTTAATGTTAGACATAATGAATTATTTGAGTTGCCTAACGATTTATTAATTGAAAATACAAGATGGTAGGGGAGCGCAAAGCCTCATTCTCTTTTTTATTCTTTTATCAAATCTAGTATTCCAAAATAAGGAATTGGGTAGAAATGAATCATTTTTATTCAGTTCTTTTTTATTGGTAAAAAAACGTTAGAAAATTTCATTTCTAACGCTATATGATGGATGTATTATATAAAATGTTTTTATTTTTACTTTTTGTATGGTTATCGATAACTAGCTACAGTACATTTTCCACTTTCATTGTTAAAAGTTGCTCCTAGTCTTTGACCTGTTTTATCTACCCATGTATAACTAAGAGAATTTTTTGATATACTCGTTAGTGTTCCGTCTCCACCAAGTTTTTCAACTAATTCTTCATAAGTGAATGATCCATTATTTAAATCTTTTTGCAAATCACTTGATGATGGGAGTGTTACGTTTTCATTTTTTATACTTTCTTTATCAATGGTTGCTTGAATTGTAATATCATCATTCCCATAGGTTTTGAAACTGATCCAATTTTTTGAATCAAACTTCCAAATTGGGTCGCTTCCAATCATAGCGTCTGTAGTAGATTCAAAGCCTATAATAGTAGTAATTTCTTCCATAGTATTTGTGGCTTTTATTTTTTTCATACATTCTGTTATAGAGCAATTTCCCTCGATTTTTTCTTCTTTTTTTTCTTCTAATGTTTCTTTGGAACATCCTGTAGCAAAAAAAAGTGCACATAAAATTGTTATAAATCCTAACATTAAATTTTTTGATTTCATTTTTTTCCCTCTTTCTAATTCTTATGAAATTATATTACTTTTTTTTATTTTTTTCAATATTTTTTCTGTAATATATGTTTTTGATGTTGACTAGAAGAAAGGATTATTGACTTTTTTGTTCATATTCTAGAATTATGGTTTGTGTGAACAATTCTAGTTAATCTATTATTTATTTGAAAAGTTTATGTTTCAATTAATTGGTGGTTAGGTACTGAACTTTCAGAAATTTGTTTTTCCTACTTTAATCATGACTGAATTATACTATAATATTTGGATATTAAAATAGAATTTTAACAAGATATAGATTTTTCAAAATCTGTAATGTGCATTTTTCTTTATAAAATAAGAGATAATTCGTTTACTACTACATTGTAATGTGGTATAATATATTTGGAATACAAGACTTTGTTGGGTGTTTGCCGAACTTCCATTGTTATTATTGAAGGGAGGCTTGAGATTATGAAAAAAAGAGTTTTTATTTTGAAAGTTCTAAATAACATTATTCTCATTTTGTTCCTTCTACTTTTATTAGTAGCCGAAATAAAAAAATAGCACCCTAATTCAAGAAGAATTAAGGTGTTAACCATCTTGGCTAACACTCAACTTTGCGATAAGTCAAGTGTTCCACTTTTTATTTTATGAGGTTTTCCTCATCTATATACATTATACTGTAGAATTTTAAATTTTTCAAGTATTTTATCTTTATTATTTTAATATTAAGTAATAACTAGATATCTCTAGTCATTTTGTTAAACATAGCAAATTTATTTATGGAAATAAAAAATATTAATCAATGACTGGTATTATATGTGCTGAGTTTGAATTGTTCAAACGATTTATTACCAGGAGTAAATCACGTACAAGTTACGAATTTTGCTCCCTTTCTAAAAAATATTATGTATGAGTTATTATTAAATTTTAATTGGAGCATATGAAATTTTTTGGATTTATAGTATAATTTTATTATCTATAAGTTAAGTGTAGGAGATGAAAAAATGAAAATTTTAATTGCAGGTTTTGAAGGGGACACAAATTCGGCTAAAATTCTTTTAGATAGTATAAAAGATACAAATAATATAGATATTTTATATTTAAAAAATAGTTTTGAAATTAGTAAAAAACAAATAGAAGATAAAATGTTACAAAATTATGATTATATATTAATTTTTGGGCAAAAACCAAAGACTAAAAACATTTATTTAGAGAACAATGCTATTTTAGAAGATACTAAATTAATTACAGACTATTACTATGGAGTTTTAAAGGTATTTTTAGAAAAGGCTAATTTTAAAGTATTGAGTTCAAATGATGCTGGAAATTATTTATGTAATAATGTATTTTTTGGAGCGCTAAATTTTAAACGAAAAAACAAATTAAAGACAAAAGTTGCCTTTATTCATATTCCAACTATAAATAATATTGAAGATATCATGAAAATATCAAGTGTATTATTAGATTATATAAAAACATTATCAGATATTTTTAATATAGCAATATTACAATTAAATCCAACTGGTACAATGGAAGGTAATCTGTTGAAGGGAATTGAATATTGTAAAAAAGCAAAAGAAATGGGTGCTGACATAGCAGTGTTTCCAGAAATGTGGAATACTGGATATGAAATGCTATTTGAGGGAAATTTAAAAGACCAAGATAACATATCACAAGAAAAAATAGATAATTGGAATAGTAAAGCAATTAGTGATAACCATAAATTCATCAGTTGCTATATGGACTTGGCAAAACAGCTTGAAATGTCAATTGCGATTACTTATTTGGAAGAAACAGGAGATAAGCCAAAGAATACTGCCATGATAATTAATAAAAATGGGGAAGTAATCTTAAAATATTCAAAAGTTCACACCGTGGATTCAAAAATGGAGGCTTATACTCAACCAGGTTTAGCATTTAAAACTTGTGATTTAGAATATACAAGAGGAACAGTAAAAATTGGTACAATGATTTGTTTTGATAGGGATTTTCCTGAAAGTGCAAGAGTTTTAATGTTACAAGGAAGTGAAATAATTATTGTACCAAATGCTTGTTATATGTCTCAAATAAGACTAGATCAATTAAAAGTAAGAGCATACGAAAATATGTTAGGAATTGTAACCATAAACTATGCTAACCATGGAGGTAAGTCATCTGCTTATAGTCCAATAGTAAGAAATATAAATAAGCAAGAGTTGGAAAGTGAACTCTTGATCATGGACGATCAAGAGGCCGTTAAGATTGTTAAGTTTAATATGAGTGAAATTCGAGAATATAGAAGCAAAGAAACTCTGGGAGATGCTTATAGAAAGCCAAAAGCTTATAAAAAATTGATAGAAAATAATGTTCAAAAACCTTTTATTAGGGAAGATTCAAGAAGATAAGTAATTTTAAATGAGGGAAATAATTTGTTTGTCTTTACAGGGAGAAAAGATGCTTTTTTCAAGTTAATTGAAAGGATATAAAATAATACTGATTCTACGATAAGAAGCAGTATATCCAAAATGTGAATATCAATGTTGTATTGTTTATCAAATTGGAACAAGTTTAAAGTTCGTATATATAAAGATTATAAAGAAATGATGAGTGATTAAAAAGGAGTATATCAAATATTAACGAAAGAAATTGGAATATGAGGGATAAAACTGGAAGAGAAATGGGAAAATAGATATTCCTATACTGTCAATAGTTGGTTGAATAACAGGAATTCTTTATCTAAATTTTATAAATTTTCTCTTGAAGTTTGCAAGGTTATGTATATAACGAATATGATTGTTCAGATAATAAATATAAAGCATTGAATAAGAAAAGACTAGTATTTCTGATTCAGTTGCTCTTTGGATATTTATATACTAGGCAAACAGTAAGTTTATTGACGGAGATTTATCAATTATTATAATAAAGTAAAAAGAACCATCGTTTTGGTGATTCTTAATGGAAGGTAATCATTGCCATTTATACAGATTTTGGGATACATTTCAAAAGTACTAATTAGAAACTTTTTCCTTTTTCCTGATTTTTTAAATATTTCTCAGATATTGTAATTTCTGTTTCAAATGGAATAGGATTTCCATCATACATATAATTTTCAAATGCTTCTATTACTTTCAACATTGACATTTGAGTATATCCATTTTCATCAACCTTTGGAATTTCAAAGGTCCCTAATCTTTGTAAAACTGCTGGATTATCAGCATAAGCCTTTTTTTATTTTATACCAGTTTTCTTGACATATTCATAATATCATAAAAAACGACTTTTTTTTATAAGTCGTTTTGTTATTTTAACCCGAAGTTCGAGTATCAATCAAATCTGGTGCTGGAAACAGGAATCGAACCCGCGACCTACTGATTACGAGACAGTTGCTCTACCAACTGAGCTATTCCAGCACGTTCCACATTTATTATAGCAGAAGTTTGGTAAAAAAACAAACCTTATTTCCATATTGTCATATGTTATAATAGAGGAGGAATGTATGAAAGTTTGTGTATACGCAATTGCGAAAAATGAATCTAAATTTGTGAAACGTTGGATGGAATCGATGAGGGAAGCTGATGCTGTATATGTATTAGATACAGGTTCTACTGATCATACTGTAGAAGAATTAAAAAAATATGGTGCTAATGTTGTTACTAAAAAAATTGATCCTTGGAGATTCGATGTTGCTCGTAATGAATCTTTGCAGTTGGTTCCATTAGATACTGACATATGTGTTTGTACTGATTTGGATGAGGTATTTGAACCAGGTTGGAGAAAAGAATTAGAATCACAATGGCTGGAATCAACAACAAAAGCTCGATATAATTATAATTGGAGTTTTGATTCTTATGGAAATCCAGCAGTTAATTTTTATATCGAAAAGATCCATGAAAGAAAGAATTATTATTGGACACATCCTGTTCATGAAGTATTATGTTCTGAGTCTGATTATGAAAATGTGATTACGATTGATACAATTACACTCAATCATTATCCAGATCGAACAAAATCTAGAGGAAGTTATTTGCCTTTGTTGGAATTGTCTGTTGAGGAAAGTCCTCTTGATGATCGAAATATGCATTATTTGGGAAGAGAGTATATGTATTATGAGAGATGGAATGATTGTATTGATACATTGTTGAAACATCTTCAGTTGCCAACTGCGACATGGAAAGACGAGCGAGCTGCTTCTATGAGATTTATTGCACGCTCTTATAAAGCTTTAAAACGTTATGAAGAATCTAGAATGTGGCTAGAAAAAGCGATAGAGGAGGCACCTTATTTGAGAGATGCCTATGTAGAACGTGCTATATTAGAACAGAAATTGGAAAATTGGGATTTGGTAGAGGAATACTGCTTGAAAGCCCTTGCAATTTCAAGTCATCAAAAAAGTTATATTAATGAGCCATTCAGTTGGGATCATACTGTTTTTGATTTATTATCATTAAGTTATTATTATCAAGGTGATTATTCAAAATCATTAGAATATATTCATGAAGCACTTTTATTAGCACCAAACGATGAGCGACTTTTAAATAATAAAAAATTGATTGAAAAAAAATGTGAAGTTTAAAAAGTTTGATTTTCTGCTTGCAAAATTTTTAGGTTTGTAGTAAACTAAAAATGTAGTCGGGCGATTAGCTCAGTTGGTTAGAGCATCTGCCTTACAAGCAGAGGGTCTGCGGTTCGAGTCCGTAATCGCCCACCAGATGGATGATGACTCGATTTTCCGAGTAAATATAAAAAAATACTTTTCTTTTGTGAAAGTATTTTTTTGTATCATTCCTGTTCATTTTTTTATTTGATGAAAACGAATTTATTTGACAAACTGGAAAAATATTGATAGTATATTAAACACTTAAAAGGAGGGAATAATATGGAACTATTGGGTTTATGGCTAGGAATTTTTGTCATTAGTGGTTGTTTGGAATTAGGAAATCATTTTAGAATTGTGCGAGATGCAGCAGATCGAGGTTATAAAATTGATTTAGAAAGGTTTTCTGATCTTAAAGGAATTACTGGATTAGATAGTAGTAAACATATCTTTTTTTCACTATTTATTCCTATTATTAATATTTTAGAAGTAGTAAAAAGAAAGATTAAATATCATTTTATGAAAGATCGTGTATTTGAAGAGTTAGAAAAAGCGGGTGTGCTAGAAAAAATGACGAAAAAAGAGCAACAGGAATATCAAAAAGCGCCAACTGCTATGAATGCTTTTCGTGTGAATGTACAAAATACAGGGGTTATTTGCTCTGTTAAAATTCAAACGGAAGCAGGAAGTAGTGAAATCTTTTTTCAAATAAATGGGACTTTTGAAAAAATTCAAATTTTAAAAGTGAATGGCCCTCTTGCTACATTATCTCCATCAGAACAAATCGTGGAATTGAAAAAAGCTTGGGAATCTATATTACGCTCAGGGATTCAGAAATATGGAGATATGGAGCATTTTATGGACTCTTGTCGCAATACTTCTTATATGGATTTAAGAAAGAGTACTTCTAGGAAAACACAAATAAAAGAATTGGAAGCTATGAGGTCACAATTGATTCATGAAGAAACAACAGAAATTCCAAAACAAAAAGTAAAAGGTGAAAAATAATCATCTTTTTTTTGACTCTTTTATTAGAAGTGTGTTATAATAGGGATGTGATTGCCTCGTAGCCAAGTGGTAAGGCATCGGACTCTGACTCCGACATTTCGCTAGTTCGAACCTAGCCGAGGCAGCCAAAAATATGGTAAAAGAGCAAAGATATAAGAAGAGTATAATCATGTTTTTTTTAAGAGACTTCATGTTTGGTGAGAATGAAGAAAAAACAGGTTGGAAGAAACTTATGAGCTTGATATTTATATTCGTTGATGGCGTTAACATAAGAGATAATAGAAATATTATGAAATAAGGTGGTACCGCGAAATTTCGCCCTTATGACATAATATTTTTTTGTTTATGAAAGGATTGATGACAATGACAAACAAAGAATTAGCAAATTTAATATTTCCAAATATTACAAAGACCATTCAAGATTATGAAGTATTATATCCAGAAAGGAATGTGGATGGAGTTGTGACTCGTTTTGCTCCATCTCCTACAGGGTTTGTTCATCTGGGCTCTCTTTTTGCATCGTTTGTAGCAAGAAAAGTGGCAACGGATACCCATGGTATTTGTTTTCTTCGGATTGAAGATACAGACCAAGAACGATTGGTTGAAAATAGTGTGACTGAAATTATTCGAGATTTGAAAGACTTTCACATTGAATTTGATGAGGGAATGATTTCAGAAACAGAAGAAACAGGCGCTTATGGTCCATATTTACAAAGCAAACGAAAGGAAATTTATCAGACATTTGCGAAGGCTTTAATTGAAGAAGGTAAGGCTTATCCTTGTTTTTATACTAAGGAAGAATTGGAAGAAATTAGAGAAGTTCAAGAGGCAAGCAAGGAACGCATTGGTTGTTATGGAAAATATGCCAAATATAGAGATTTACCTTTAGAGATGGTAGCAGAGAAAATCAAAAATGGGGAACCTTATATTCTTCGTTTAAAGTCACCAGGACATTTTGATAAAAAAGTGGTGATACAAGATTTGGTAAGGGGAAAAATAGAGTTTCCAGAAAATGATTTAGATATTGTAATTATTAAAAAAGATGGGTTACCAACATATCATTTCGCACATATTGTAGATGATTATTTGATGAGAACGACTCATGTGATTCGTGGAGATGAGTGGATTTCTTCTTTGCCAGTGCATATCCAATTATTTGAAGTATTTGGATTTACTCCGCCAAAATATGCACATTTGTCACCACTCATGAAGGTAGATGAAGAAACAAAAAATAAACGAAAATTAAGCAAACGAAAAGATCCTGAGTTAGCAGTGAGTTATTATCATGAAGCTGGGATCCCTAATGAAGCTGTTTTACGCTATTTGATGACAGTAGCAAATACCAATTTTGAAGCTTGGTTGGATGCCAATCCAACTTTGGGAATTGATGACTTTCAGTTTGATTTTAAAAAGGTAAGTGCAAGTGGAGGCTTATTTGATTTGGAAAAATTATACAATATTTCTAAAAATTATATTAGTCGTTTAAAAGCAAGTGAAGTTTATGCAAGAACTCTTAGTTATGCAAAAGAATTTGATTTAGAATTTGCGTCTATTTTAGAAAAATATCCAGATTATTCGATTGCGATTTTTAATATTGAAAGAGAACAAAAAAAGCCAAGAAAAGATTATTCTAGTTGGAAAGACGTGAAAAAAGAAGTTTGGTATTTCTATGATGAATATTTTCATGATGTCGATTATGAATATGGAAAGGTGAATGATCCTGAAGAAATCAAACATATTGTGACTACTTATTTTGAAAATTATTATGATGAATCTGATGATAAGGAGGTTTGGTTTCATAAGATCAAATTGTTGTCTTCAGAGCTTGGATACTCTCCAGATATGAAAGAATATAAGTTGAATCCTGATTCTTATAAGGGCAATGTTGCAGATATTAGTACTGTGATTCGTGTTTCGATTACTTCAAAAGCTCAGACACCAGATTTGTATGAAATTTTAAGACTGTTAGGAAAAAAACGTATTTTAGAAAGGTTGAATTATTTAAAATGAGAAACACGTGGGATTTAAATTATTTATGTGATAGTAAAGAAGTATGGCAACAGAGGAAAGAACAACTAGATTTGCTGATTCATCAATTGGAAATAGAGTTAGAACATTGCAATTCTATAGAATCAATAGAAACAGTTTTAAGACATAAAATAGAGATGAATCAACAAATAGAAACGATTTATTGTTATCCTAAAAGGATGTTAGATTTAGATTCTGAAAATTGGGATGCCAAAGAAATGTTTGAAATTGCTTTAGCACAATATACTGAAACTCAAAAAATAGATACTTTATTTGTTCAAAGAATGAAGGAGCATTCTCAGTTAGTGATGCAGTTTTTAGAAAAAAATCCTTATTATCAAAGGTATTTTGATTTGTTATTTCAAGATATGGAACATCCTATTTTGAATCAAGATGAATATTATGGTCTTCAAGATCAGTTGAATATGTTAAAAGAAATTTATCAATCCTTGGTTAGGAGGGACTTGGATTTTGGGGAAATAGAAGATGAAGAGGGAAACATTGTAAAAGCGACTCCTATGGTAATGCAAAAGCTTTCGGATTGTGATGATCAAGAAGTCCGAGCTCGTAGTTTTTTTCAAACAATGAAGACTTATCAAGGGTTTGAAAATACATTGTCTACGATTTATTATCGTAAGTTAAAAGCAGAACTTAGATTAGAGCAATGTAGAGGTTTTTCTTCTATTTTGGAGGCTCATTTATTTCAAGATTCTTTGCCATCAGATATTGTTTCTAATTTAATTTCTTCTGTGAAAAAAAATTTGGAGATCCAGCACCAATTTTATTCTTTCAAAAAGGAACGTTTGGGCGTAAAGGAATATCACTTGTATGATATGAATAAAACAAGTGTTTCAGGTTTCCAAAGAGATTTTTCTTTAGAAGAAGCGCAAACGATTATTCATAATATGACAGGTATTTTAGGTCCTGATTATCAAAAAAGATTGGAAGAGGCTTTTTTGAATGGATGGTTAGATCTTACTTTGAGTAAAACGAAACGAAAAGATTCTTTTAGTTGTATTACTTATAGTGGTGTTCCTTATACTATGTTACAATATAAAGAAAAAATAGATTCTGTTCGGATTTTAAGTCATGAACTAGGACATGCAATTCATACTTCTTATGCCAAAGAAAATGGGTTTGAGTATTTTGAATATCCTTTATTTTTAGCAGAAATCGCATCAAAAGTGAACGAAGCTTTGTTTTATCACTATATGTTAGAACAAAATATTGAAGAGGAAGAAAAACAATTTATTATAGAACATATGGTTCAAAGTTTTTGTACTTCTTTGTTTTCACAGACAATGCTTACAGAATTTGAAAGTACTGTACTTGATCGGATTGGGAAAAAAGAACGAGTGGATGCTACTTATTTGCATCAGTTATATTTGTCTTTGGCTCGCTCTTATTATGGAAAAGATGTGACTATAGATGATTTGGTAGGTGTTAATTGGACAAAAATTGCTCATTTCTTTTTGTATCCTTCTTATTATGTGTTTCAATATGCCACAGGAGTAGCAATTGCGAATAAAATTGCATTTGATTTGATATTGGATCAAAATGGAATGCGTCAGAAATATATTGAATTTTTAAAGGTTGGAAATCGAAAAAGTATTCGGGAAGCATTGAATCTTGTTGGGATTGATTTAGAATCGCAAACTTATATTGATGATGCTTGCCAATTTGTGAAAAGTAAAATGAAAGTATTAAAGTAAGAAGTGGTTTTGAATGAAAAAAAAATTGGTGATTTTTTTGATTTTTCTGGTTTGTTTGGTTGTCATTGATGGAATTACAGTTGTTCCTTTTGCGACTAGTGTTAAGGTGTTGATGAAATCAGTGAAAAAACAAGGGGATATTGGACCTTATCAAGATCATATTCAAGATGTGAGACAAACTAAATTTCATATTGAGGTAGAAAATTATCCAGATGCTTCTGTTACTTTATATTCTAAAGAAAGTGATCATCCTTTGCCACTTATTGTTTATATTCATGGTGGTGGATGGGTCGCAGGAGATGCTTCTTCAGTTGCTTTTTTTGGGAAATTGTTATCTTCTAATGGATATGTCGTTGCGAATGTAGATTATGCTTTGGCTCCAAAGTATCCATATCCTTCTGCGATTGTTCAGTTGGTAGAAGTTTTGAATTATTTGTATGAACATGCGGACCAATATGGAATTGATGTTACTAATGTTATTATTGGAGGACATTCAGCAGGTGCTCATTTATCTAGTCAATTAGGGGGACTTGTGACAAATTCTTCGTATGCTGAAAAAGTGGGTGTGAGTGTGAGTCTTCCAGCAGAAAATTTGAAAGGTTTGTTACTACTTAGTGGGGTTTATAATATGGATACTATTTCAGATTGTCGTTTCCCATTTTTGAAAAAATATCTTTGGGCTTATACTGGAACGAAGCAGTATCAGTCTTATCCACGGATTGATGAGTTATCTACGATTCGGTATGTTACAAGTGAATATCCCTCAACGTTTATTACTGTTGGAGATATTGATCCACTTGCTTCTCAAACAGAGGAGATGATGAAAGTATTGGAAGATAACCATATTGAATATGTGCCATTTCTTTGGGAAAATTCTAATTTATATCATGATTATATTTATCATTTAAATACACATGAAGCTCGAAAAGTATATCAATCGATTGTAAGCTTTTTAGAGAAACAAACTAGTTAGGAGAATGAATGTGAAAAATAAAAAAATTACTCGTAAAATTACACAAAGGATGTATGTTCTTACTACAAATGGTGGTGGCTGTATTGTAGATGCTGTCTCACAAATTAGTAGTGGAGATGCTCCACTTATATCAGTTGCTGTTATGAATCAAAATTATACAAATGCGTTATTAAAAAATAATGAACGATTCGCACTTTCTATTCTTGGGATGGAGGTGAATCCAGAGATTATTAAAACATTTGGTCTTTGTTCTATGAGAGATATCAATAAGTTTGAATCTGTAGTTATGAAAGAAATCGAAGGGATTCCTGTGATTGAGGATTGTTTGGGTTATATGGTTTTGGAAAAAGTAGATTCTATTGTGAATGAAACTCATACTTTGTTTATTGGAAAACTAATCGAAGCAGATGTTTTTTTAGAGGGAGAAGCAATGAGTTATGGTTATTATCAGGAACATAAGGAAGAGTTATTAAAAATAAAAACAGAAAATGGAAATACTGCTTGGGTTTGTACAGTGTGTGGTTATGTTTATTATAAAGAAGAGTTGCCAGAAGATTTTCAGTGTCCAATTTGTGGAGTTACAAAAGAGTTATTTCAAGGGAATGTTTGAAAAGAGGTGTTGTTATGGCTTTTGATTATAAGAAAGAATATCAGGAATTTTATATGCCAAAGGATACACCAAGTATTATAGAAGTTCCTAAAATGAATTATATTGCTGTTAGAGGAAAAGGAGATCCCAATGATTCGAATGGAGAATATAAGCAGTCTATTGGTTTATTATATGGAATTGCTTATACTATAAAAATGAGTGGTAAAGGAACTCATAAAATGGATGGTTTTTTTGAATTTGTTGTTCCACCGTTAGAAGGATTCTGGTGGCAAGAAGGTGTTGATGGTATTGATTATTGTAATAAAAGTGCAATGTGTTTTATATCCATGATTCGTTTGCCTGATTTTGTGACAAAAGAGGATTTTGATTGGGCTATAGAAGAAGCAACGAAGAAGAAAAAACAAGATTTTAGTAAGGTAGAGTTTTTCTCTTATTTAGAGGGAATTTGTGTTCAATGTATGCATATTGGAAGTTATGATGATGAACCTACTACGATTGAATTTATGCATAGATACATGAAAGATCAGGGATATGAGTTAGATATTACTGAACAGCGATATCATCATGAGATTTATTTGAGTGATCCTAGAAGATGTGCTACTGGACGATTGAAAACAGTGATTCGTCATCCAATTAGAAAAGTGAAATAATATTAATAGGACATTACAGGATTGTAACATAAGAATCTTAAAATATGTGTTATGATAAATAGAGGTGAATTGTGTGAAAAAGATATTGATTGTAGAAGATGATGAAATGATTGCTTCTGAATTATTTTCATTGCTGAAAAATTCAGATTATGAACCTCTTGTTTTGAAAAATTTTAAAGAATCTTATCAAGAAATTATGGAATTGAATCCAGATTTAATTTTATTGGACATTCATATTCCTTATGTGAATGGAGAATTGTTACTTCAAAAAATTAGAAAAAATTCGAATATTCCAGTGATTATGGTTACTAGTCAAAATTCAGAGGCAGATGAGTTATTATCTATGATGTATGGAGCGGATGATTATATTACGAAGCCTTATAATCCTAATATTTTATTGCTTCGGATTGCGAATATTTTTAAGCGGATGGGTGAAAATGAAGAAATGGTTTATCATGATGTTATGATTGATAAGGAACATGGAATTTTAAAACGTGGTAAAACAGAAGTGTTTTTGACGAAAAATGAGATGATTATGTTTTCTTATTTGGTGAATCATCAAAAAAAAATTGTTACTAGAGATGAGTTGATGACTGCTTTATGGAATAGTGATTTTTATATCAATGATAATGCTCTTACCGTGAATATGAGTAGATTACGAGCGAAGTTAAAGGAAATTGGGTATGAAAATGTGATTGAAACCAGAAAGGGATATGGGTACATTTTAGAATGAAATTTTTTGATTATTTGAAAGATAAATTATATGCGATTGTTTTGTTTTTTTGTTTTTATTTCATTTTATTATTGCTTTATTTTGCTTTTAAGCTTCCGTTTGATCTTATTTTTGTTGCTTCTATTTTGTTTGTTTCTTTTTTTGGACTATTGTTTTTCATTGATTTTTTTCGGAAGAAAAGTTTTTATCAAAAGTTGTTGTTACAAATTGATCAGTTAGATCAGAGTTATTTGGTATTAGAATTGTTAGAACAACCTCATTTTTACGAGGGGGAATTGTTGTATCAGGCGCTTTATGATATTAATAAGTCTATGATTGAAAATGTAAAATCATTTGAGTTACAAATGAATGATTTTAAAGAATATGTTGAAATGTGGATACATGAGGTGAAAATTCCGATTTCTAGTTTTTTATTGATTGCACACAATCATAAAGATGAAATTCCAATCAGGGCGATAGAATCTGTACGAAAGATTGAAGATTATGTGGAACAGGTACTTTATTATGTGAGAAGTGAGAATGCTCATAAAGATTATTTTATTAATGAGGTATCATTGCAGAAGGTTATTTCGAATGTGGCTCTTAAAAATAAAGATGATTTTTTAGAGCATCAAATTGATTTTATTGTTGATGTTCAAAAGGAATCTGTGATGACTGATTCTAAGTGGCTTTATTTTATTTTAAATCAAGTGGTTCATAATAGTATTAAATATAAAGATGATTCTAAATCTTCTTATATTAAAATCACAGTTCTAGAAGAAAATGAGACTATAGTTTTAGAGGTTTTGGATAATGGGATCGGGATTCCTTCTTCTGATTTAAAAAAAGTGTTTGAGAAATCTTTTACTGGATATAATGGGAGAATGAAAGCGAGATCTACTGGAATGGGACTTTTTATTGTGAAAAATTTATGTGAGAAATTAGGGCATACGATATCGATTGATTCAAAACAAGGGTCTTATACGAAAGTATCAATTGTTTTTTTTCAGAATTGCTATTATGATGTTTTGAAATAACCTTACAATTTTGTAAGGTTTTTGTAAGGTCAAACAAACGACAAAATTAGAATTTTAGTTTATGATGATTGTGAAAGGGGTTAAATTATGGAACAAATTTTAAAAATTGATAGGATTGAAAAATATTATGGAAGTCGTTCATCGCTTACCAAAGCAATTGACAATTTATCTTTTGAAGTAGAAAAAAAAGAGTTTGTTGCGATTATGGGAGCAAGTGGAAGTGGGAAAACAACATTACTGAATTGTATTTCTACGATTGATAAGGTGACATCTGGTCATATTTATGTAGCTGGTACAGATATTACGAAATTAAAAGGCTCTGATTTGAATCGTTTCCGAAGAGAAGAATTAGGATTTATTTTTCAGGATTTTAATTTATTAGATACTTTAACTGCTTATGAGAATATTGCATTAGCGCTATCGATTCAAAATGTGAATGTGAATGAGATTGACTTTCGTATTAAAAAAGTAGCAAAAGAGTTAGATATTCAGGGGATTTTAAATAAATATCCATATCAAATGAGTGGAGGTCAAAAACAGAGGGTGGCCTCTGCTAGAGCAATTATTACAAATCCGAAACTTATTTTGGCGGATGAGCCAACTGGGGCTTTGGATTCTAAGTCATCTAGGATGTTATTAGAACGTATTGGTTATTTGAATGAAGCTATGGAGGCAACTATTTTGATGGTTACTCATGATGCTTTTACAGCTAGCTATGCGAGTAGGGTGATTTTCATTAAGGATGGTAGAATTTTTAGTGAAATTCATAGAGGTGATGATTCTAGAAAAGTGTTTTTTGATAAAATTATTGATGTTGTAACATTATTAGGTGGGGATTTGAATGATGCTCTTTAAGTTGTCTTTAAAAAATATTAAGAAAAGTATGAAAGATTATGCTATTTATTTTTTTACTTTGATTTTGGGAGTTGCTATTTTTTATGTATTTAATTCGATTGAAAGTCAAACTGTTTTGTTAAATGTAACAAAAGATACGAGAGATATTATTCAATTAATGACAAATATTTTATCTGGAGTTAGTGTTTTTGTTTCGTTTATTTTAGGTTTTTTAATTATTTATGCTTCTCGTTTTTTGATTAAACGAAGAAAGAAGGAATTTGGAATTTATTTGACTTTGGGGATGAGCAAGCGAAAGATTTCTATGATTTTGTTTTTTGAGACTTTTCTGATTGGTCTAATTTCATTGGCGGTTGGGCTTGGATTTGGGATCGTACTTTCTCAATTAATGAGTTTGTTAGTAGCGAATATGTTTGAGGCAGATTTGACACAGTTTACGTTTACTTTTTCTAGTAGTGCTTTTGTGAAAACATTGATTTATTTTGGAATTATGTATTTGCTTGTGATGATATTTAATACTATTAATATTAGTAAGTGTAAGTTGATTGATTTGTTACATGCAAGTAAGAAAAGTGAACGAGTAAAACTTAAGAATTCAATTCTTTGCTTGATTGTATTTATTTTATCTGCTTTCATGCTAGGATATGCTTATTATTTGGTTACTGGTGGTGTGAAACAACTTTCTGATGCTTCTGCCATTTTTAAGCCAATTATTTTAGGAACGTTGGGTACATTTCTTTTGTTTTGGTCAATGTCAGGGCTTCTTTTAGGACTTGCTACTCGATTAAGAAAACAATATTATAAAGGATTAAATAGTTTTACATTTCGTCAGATTAGTAGTAAGATCAACACGACTCTTTTTTCGAGTTCTATGATCTGTCTGATGTTATTTATTACGATTTGTGTATTGTCTTCTGCTTTGTCGATTAAGAATTCAATGACTTCTAATTTAAAGTCGTTAGCACCTGTAGATATTCAATTTTCAAAGGCGTTGAATTTGACTGAAGAGCAAGTTGATAAGTTGTCTTTTAAATATCATGTTAATATGATTGAGGATTCTAAAATTTCATTAAGAGAAACTTTGCAAAAGTTAGATTTTTCAATAGAGGAAAATTTAACAGATGTAGTAGAATTTGATATTTATAAAAGTGAATTATTACTTTCTGATACGTTGGGTTCGTATTATGAAGAGGTTTTTAAAAAATATCCATTTTTGGAGTTTAATAGTGTAGAGACTTTTGTGAGGTTAAGTGATTATAATCAATTGATGAAACTTTATGGAAGAAAAACGTATACGCTTGATGATGATGAGTACCTTTTAGTTGCTGATTATCAAGAATTTGTGAAGATACGGAATGAGGCTTTGAAACGAAATACACCAATTGTTTTATCTGAACAAAAATATTATCCAAAGTTTGAGACTTGTGAAGATGGGTTTGTTTATATGAATGGTACACGTGCAAATATTGGTTTCTTTGTGGTTCCTGATCGAGCAGTAGAAAAACTGATTGTCAGTGATAGCATTATTACTGCGAATTATCGTGGGCAAACGGATTCTGAAAAAGAACGAATAGAATCTTTTGTGAGAAATGATATGGAGAATCATGAATATGTAAAATATACAGGTTTAGAAGGTTCTACAAAACGTTATTTGTATGAAGCGAGTGTTGGTTTGGGAGCAATGGTAACGTTTATTGGTTTATATTTAGGAATTATTTTTTTGATGAGTAGTGCTGCGATATTAGCTTTAAAAGAGTTGTCTGAAAGTACTGATAATAAGGAGCGATTTCAAATGTTACGAAAGATTGGTGTGAGTGAGAAAATGATTCATCAGGCGTTATTTCGTCAAATTGGAATATTCTTTTTGTTCCCATTAGTGATTGCTATTTTGCATTCTATTTTTGGAATTATATTTTCTAATTACATTTTGTCTGTGTTTGGAAATAAAGGATTGTTACCGTCTATTGTGATGACTGCGTTATTTATGGTAATTATTTATGGAGGGTATTTTATGATTACTTATTGGTGTAGTAAGAATATTATAAAAGAAAGAAGATAAGAAACATCGAGAGATGTTTTTGTCTTTATAAAGTATTAATATTGTTTTTTTGAGAATACTATTTTTATAGACATTGGCTTTTCATTTACATAAGGAATTGCTTGATTTTTTCGATTATTTATGTTAAAGTGATGATGTTAAGATAGAAAAGAGGATGAATATATGAGTGCAGACTTAGCAGATATGATGTTTGAAATTTTAAAAAGTAAAAAAGGACAAGAGGTTTTTTGTACTGTATGGGCTAAAGGAAAGGAATTTGAAAAACAAGGAAAATTAATTGAGGTTGTTGACTATGAAAGCGTTATTATAGATGATTTGAATATTCCATTTGATAATGGGATTATCGCAATTTCAGAAATTAAGCTTATGAGTAATGGAAAGACGGTTTTTGCGAACCCTGGAGTAGTGCCAGTGGAATTCAGAAATTCTAATGTCCAGGAATCAGAGGTAACTGCGACTCCTGTGTCAGAAGTGAAACCAGCAGTTAAAATTGTTGATTTTGATGCTTTAGAATCTAGAATTGGAACTCATGTAAGAGCAAAATCTTGGAGATATGGTGTGGAAGTACCATATGAGGGAGTTTTAACAGAAGTAGTTCCAAATGACCGAATGACACTTAATAATAATATTATTCCATTTGTAGGGGAAAGTGAAGCTGTAGAAGAAATTCAAGATCTAAATGGGAATGTGATTTATTCTGTTCCAGAGGCAAAAGGATATACACCAAAAGACCAAATGGGTTTGGTGACTGCGCAATTAGAAATGTTAGGATATAGCGTTAAAATGGCAGAAATGGAAGGAAAAGGAAAAGCTAGATAAAACATCATAAGTTATATATAAGAGTCGATGACTCTTTTTTTCTAACAAAATTGTAATGTTTTTTTTTGCTCCAATATTATATAATTGGATTGTCAGAAGGGAGAAACAGATGAGTAGTTTTATGGATATTTGGTTTTTCTTATCTGGAATTGTACTGACTATATTGTGGATGACGATTATAGTGCCAGTTTTGTTTTTCATTGTATTGATTTCGATTATTCATTTGATGAGAACTATGTTTTTCAGGAAGAGGGGATTATATGAATCACGTTTTAAAAGTAGAAAATGTTAAAAAATATTATGGAAGTTTTCAAGGTGTTATGACTAAGGCAGTATGTGGAATTACGTTTTATGTGCAAGAAGGTGAATTTGTAGCAATTATGGGAGCAAGTGGAAGTGGGAAAACGACATTGCTGAATTGTATTTCTACTGTTGATCAAGTAACAAGTGGAACTATTTGCATCGATGGAAAAGATATTACTAAAATTCCAGAAAATGATTTGTCTGATTTTAGGAGAGAACGATTAGGATTTGTATTTCAAGATTTTAATTTGTTAGATACTTTGACTATTGAAGAAAATATTGCTTTATCTTTAATTATGAATCGAGTGAAGGCAAAAGAAATAGAAGATCGTGTTATGATGATTGCTAAAAAATTAGGGATTCAAGATATTTTAAAAAAGTTTCCATATGAAGTGTCAGGAGGTCAAAAGCAACGTTGTGCGTGTGCAAGAGCCCTTATTAATCATCCAACTCTTATTTTAGCGGATGAGCCAACTGGGGCATTGGATTCTAAATCAGCTAGAATGTTGTTGGAAACGTTGATGGAAATGAATGAAGAATTGCAAGCAACTATTTTAATGGTGACTCATGATTCTTTTAGTGCAAGTTTTTGTAAACGGATTTTATTTTTGAAGGATGGAAAAATATTTAATGAAATTATTAGAGGAAATAAGACAAGAAAAGAATTCTTTAACGAAATCTTAGATGTTCAAACTTTATTAGGAGGAGATTTCAATCATGTTAAGTAAACTTTCTGTCCGAAATGCGAAAAGAAGTATTAAAGATTATATTGTCTATTTAATTACTGTGATTTTTTCTTTTTCTTTTCTATTTGCTTTAGGATTAATTTCTTATTCAAAAGAAGTAATTGAACTTAGTAGTATTATGTCAAATTTTCGGTATGTGATGTTTGCTGTAAATATTGTGATTGTCTTTATTATTTGTTTTTTGATTAATTATACTGTTCGTTTTATGTTTACAAAACGTAGTAAAGAATTTGGAACTTATATGATTTTAGGGATTAAAAAGAGAAATATTTCACAAGTTTTTATTGTAGAAAATTTGTTGTTGGGGTTTATGGCTTTTTTAATTTCTCTTCCAATTGGTTTTCTATTTAGTCAACTATTCAGTGTTGTTATCATGAATAATTTTCAATTGGATCATATTGTCACTATTGGTTTTAGTGCAAAAGCACTGTTTCTTTCGTTTATTTATTTTGTAATTATTTATATACTTGTTCTTTTTCTCGCTTATAAAAGGATTCGGAAACTGAAAATATATGATTTATTATATTATGATAAACAGAATGAAAAAGTAAGTAATAAAAGATTTTCAAAAATTGCTTTTGTATGTTTTCTTTTGGTTGGAATTTTGTCTTTGTTTTTGTTTGATCAAAATTTTAAGTATGAGGATCCTTCCTTAGGAATGATATTACTTTGTTTTTGTTTGATTATTATTAGTATTTATGGTGTTTGTTTTACATTACCAGATTTAATTTTAAGCACTGTTTTGAAAAATAAAAATCTTAAATATGGTAGTGATCATTTGTTTGTAGCTAGAACTTTTCGCAGTAAAGCTCGAACGATGAGTGTTACTTTGGGAACTCTGACGTTATTGATTGCCTTGGCACTTGTTTCACTCAATGTTTCTAGTTTATTTAAAGGGATGTTTTTATATCAAATTGAGCAAGTGGCCCCTTATGATATTAGTATTAATGGAGAGCAAGAAGAACTTCCAAAATTTATGGAACTGATTCGTAAGAATTATACAGTATTGGATTCAATTACTTATGATGGCTATAAGGAGCCCAGTGATATGTTTCTTCGAACGATCGAGCAAAATGGAGGTTATACTTGGAATCAAGGGTATGAAAAATTGATGAGATTAAGTGACTATAATACTTTGTTAAAGTGGAGAGGAATGGAACCTGTTACGTTAAATAGTGATGAGTATTTGTTGCATTCTACGAAGGAGTTAAAAGATAAACTATCTATTGATTCACTCAAAAAAATTACATTGTCAAATGGGATCACATTACAACAGAAATCATATGTTACCAAAAAATATACATATGCTTGGGGTGTTGGATATGGTTATGTGATAGTGGTTCCTGATGATGCGATTCAAGGGTTAGAGCCAGTGACACATCATTTGGTGGTGGATACCAAAGAGAAAACAACGGAAGTCTTTTATGATGAGCTGGTGAAGGTGAAGCAACCAGATTTGTGTGAAGAAGCAGAGGCGGGATATACAATCTGTTATCCATTGTCTAGTGTTACTGTTCGTGGGAAGGAAGAGGCTTTATATAATGGTTTTATGACAATTACTTCATTTATCTGTTTTTATATAGCGTTTATTTTTATTGCGGTTGTAGGTACTATTTTGGCGATACAACAGTTGAGTGATTCTACCAAATATCAATATCGTTATAGGGTATTATTTCAACTGGGAGAACGGCAAGAGCAATTATATAAAACGGTTAGAAAGCAGTTATTGATATTTTTTATTTTTCCATTGATTTATCCTATTGTTATTTCTTTTTGTACGATTGTTTCAATGAATCAATTGTTTAAAATTGCTTTGAGTAATGATATGGAGTATTTGGGGTATTATGTTTTTAATTTGGGAATTTTTCTAGTGATATATATGATTTATTTTTTGGCGACATATTTTGGGTTTAAAAAAAATATTTCAGAATGATATAATAAATGTGGTGATGAATGTGGTAATTACAATTGTGGAAGATGATATTCATCTTAGAAATGAGTTATCTGAGTTATTAAGATCTAATGGTTATGAAACACAACCGATTGATGTTTCTTTTGATCTTTTAGAAGTGTTAAAACGAGAATCAATGAATTTGATTTTACTTGATGTAAATCTTCCTTATGAAAATGGATTTGAGATTTGCAGGCAGTTAAGAAAAGAAAAAAAAGTTCCTATTATTTTTGTTACGAGTCGAAATTGTATGGAAGATGAATTGGAAAGTATTCGGTCTGGAGGAATTGATTTTATTACAAAACCTTATAATAAATTGATTTTGTTGGAAAAGATTAAACGAGTTTTGGTTCAAAATCCTGTTTATTATCAAGAGATTGTGAAGGGAGAATATGTATTGAATTTGCCGTTATCTATTTTAAAATATCGTCAACAGGAAGTAGAGCTTACTCGAAATGAGTTTCGGATTTTATATTATTTTTTTACACATGATGGGGTGATTTCTAAAGAGGCGTTATTAGAGGATTTGTGGAATGATAAGTATTATTTGGATGAGAGTATTTTACTAGTCAATATTAATCGTCTTCGAAAGAAGGCTTCTTCTATTGGAATTTTAAATTTGATTGTAACAGTTCGGGGAAAGGGATATCGATTATGAAAACGTATTTAGAAGAAAAAATTGTTGTTATTTTATTATTTTGTTCTTTTGTGTTTTTGGTTTCTCTTTTTTTTGGCTTTTTTATGGTTCCTTTTTTGTATATTTTGATATTTGTTTTTGTTATGTTTGGCTTGTTCTTTGGATATTTGTTTTTGAGTTATTGGATTTTATTAAAGCGATATCAGAAAATGATTTCTTTGGTGGATCATTTAGAGGAGATCTATTTGATTTCTGAGGTGTTAAAAAAACCAAAAGGGTTAGAAAATCAAGCTTATTTTTATGCTCTTAAAAGGTCTAGCAAAGCGTATCTTGATCGGATTGGTTTGTTGGAAACTGAGGCTTTGGAGTATCAGGAGTATGTGGAACGTTTTGCACATGAAATTAAGACTCCGATTTCAGTTTTGTCTCTTATGTTTGATAATCAGAAAAATTATGAAATGAAGCAAGAAGTTCAGAAGATTGAGCGTTTATTAGAACAGATGCTTTATTATGCGAGAAGCAGAAATACAGAGAATGATTATTTTGTAAAAGAGTTATTGTTAAGTGATGTGGTTCATTCAGTCGTTTTAGATTTTCGTGAGAGTCTCTTGCTTTCTTCTGTGAAATTGGACATTCATGATTTGGAAAGAACTGTTTACAGTGATGAAAAATGGATTTGTTTTATTATCTCTCAAGTGGTTCAAAACGCAATTAAGTATATGGATGGTTTTTCTAAAAAATTAGAGATTTATTCTTTAGAACATCAGAATAATATTGTGTTAGTAATTTTAGATAATGGAATTGGGATTAAGGAGTATGATTTAGGCCGAGTTTTTGAAAAATGGTTTACTGGTTCAGATCGAACAAAAACACAGGCGACTGGAATGGGGTTATATTTGGCTAAGAAGTTATGTGATCGTTTGGGGTTGGAGATCAGACTTGAGTCTAAGGAGAATGTTTATACGAAGGTTTGTATCGTATTTCCAAAGAGTCACATGTATATGAAGGATTGATTTTCAAAGTGAAATTTGGCAAATTGAATAGGATTTTAAAACAAAATTTTCTATAGAACTGTTGTTTTTTAAACAAAATAAGAAAACTGTTGGTTGATTTTATGTTTTTTTTCTATAAAATAGGGAATTGTAATGATTGTTGCATACAATATCAAAGGAAGTGATTTTATTGATTGATAAAGTTCAAGTATTGTTATTTTATCACCGAAATGAAAATAATTTTTTGGAATTTCAGAGGGATTTATGAATTTATTTCAATATGTAAGTCAAAATGGTGATAAAAAGTTTTGCGAAAAAAAGTTTAACGATATCGATAATATGGTGTTTTCTTCTCTTTCTTATCTTGATTTTTCAAGAGTTTCTTTGCCTGCTACTTTATTAGAGGTAGGAAAAGAATATTTCAAAAATGATCTATTTTGGAAAAATAAGAAAATGGGATGTTCTAGAAAAGAAGCGATTTCATTACTTCTGCTTGTGATGAATCAAAAACGTTATAAAGATATTATGGTATCTGATTATGAATATAAAATTGATGAGGAGATGCAATTTAGTGCGGTAACATTCCATTTGTCAAAACATTTAAAATATATTGGTTTTGAAGGAACTGATGAACAGGTAAGTGGATGGAAAGAGGATTTTCGCTTGGCGTATCTTTTTCCTGTTCCTGCTCATCAAGCAGCAATTCATTATGTCAATCAACACGTGTCTATCTTTGGTCCTGATGTAATTTTAGGAGGGCATTCTAAGGGAGGTCATCTGGCATTGGTTGCAGGAATGTACATTCAAAATTGGAAACAATTTAAAATTAGAAAAATTTATAGTAATGATGGTCCTGGGCTTCGGAAACAAGAGTTTGAATCTAAGAAATATCAAAAGGTAATCAAAAAATATATTCATATTGTTCCTGAATATAGTGTTGTAGGAACTTTGTTTCGAAATCATTATCATAAAGTGGTAAAATCTAATAAACGTAATTTGCATTGTCACTCGATGTCTACTTGGCAAATTGATCATGATGAATTGGTGTTCAGTGTATTATCTACAAAAAGTAGAAAGTTTCGAGATTCGATGATTTTTTGGTTAGATACTCATACAAAGCAAGAGAAAGATATGATTGTAAATCATTGTTTTCAGGTGTTGGAAGATTCTCATATTTCTGAGACGATTCATTTAAGAAATATCAAAAATATGGTAAAGGTTTTGTTTCGGATTCAAAGGATGAATCCCAAAGCCAAACAGTTAACTATGGATTTATGCCAATCCGTGGGAGTTTTTTAAGTAGATTCAATGATTTGAATCCTTTTTCATTTGTTTACAAAAAGGGGGAAACATGATATACTTAAGCTAGAATTGTGAGGGATAAAAACATGGCAATAGAACATTCTTTGGAATATCAATTAATAAGTTTATTAGAACGCTTACAGAATGTTTATTCTGATGAATTGAATGATACATTGGTTATGACACTCAAAAAAAACTGGTTGGAAAGTGAGGTTAAAGTTTCTACATTTATAGAAGAAATTCGTGCATTGTTTCCATATGATAAAAAGAAACTAGACCTTTTTTTAATGAAATATCATGTGGCTCAAAAATCAGATCTTTCTCTTTTGAACCAACGAAAAAGTTTTTTGAATCAGATTCGTAATATGAGTGATAAGAAATTCAGAATTACAATGGCTACAATTGCAACCCTTACTATTTTAGGACAAGGATATGTTTGTAATCATATTATGGGAGATCCAATTGGAAGAGCTCTTACAATTGTTCCAACCTCTACTTCTATGATGGAATTGATTCAACAAGGTGTTTCTAATAATTCAGATTTAATGGATGAAGAACGAAAATTTTTTGAGCAATATTCAGCTTATTTAGAGGGAAATCCATATCTTAGTATTAAGGACTCGTATTATAATTTGAAAAATTTACAAGTATATTATATTTCTCGATCTCAAAATAAACATGTTTTGGGGGAGTATCATACTCAGCAGAACTATATTACTATGTATAATTGTAACAATTATGATTCTCATCAGAATGCTTCTACATTATGGCATGAAGGAATGCATATGTTTTCTAGTAATGGAAAAGATAGTGGATTTAAGAAATTTGATGTTTGGAAAGGTAAGATTTGTTCACTTGGGGATTCATTATCCGAAGGAGTGACACAGATTTTGGTTGAAGAATATTTTGATCAAAGAGCAAATGGTATTACTTATACTTATCAAGAAGAAACTCTTTTGGTGAAGTTTATTGCAGAATTAATCGGAGCAGATGTGCTTTTGTATGGTTATTCTACTCATGATATTGATATTGTGGTAGAAAAATTAGGTATGTTAGATGGAGACCCGGAAAAGGCTCATCGTTTGATTGAATTGATGGATCAAATGACAGCGATTTCAAAAATGGGAATTCGTTTGGAAAAGGCAGATTTGCTGGATTCTTATAAGGAACAAATATATTCAATTTTACAAGAATATTATAAAATCAAAGTGGAGGAAAATGCAGGAAAGGCTTCTGTTTTGACTTATTTGCTGGAGGCTTTTCGTCATATAGAGTATACTTTTAGTCCTGTGTATTGTTATCAATTTCATAAAGCTTATTTTAGTGAACAGTTAAAACAGCAATGTGATCCTTATTTGAAATTTGATGATGAAATGTATCATTTTGATAGGGCGTTAAAAATTTTGCCAGATTCACTTCAAGAACGAGAAATCGTTTTAGAAAATAACATGTTTATTGGAATGCTTTTAGAAGAGAATATGAAAAACAAAATGTAATATGGTGAAAAATACACAACCAATCGGAATTTTAAAAATATAATAGAGTGATTGAGGTGATTTATGAAAAAATGGTATAAACTAGATAATGTTGGAAAATTCTTTTCTTCAATTGCTCACAAACAATCTCAAAATGTATTTCGTTATTCAGTAACATTAAAAACAGAGATTGATGAAGAAATATTGAATCAAGCATTAGACCAGACACTTCTTCTTTTTCCAAATTTTAATGTTCATCTAAAAAAGGGATTTTTTTGGTATTACTTAGAAGAAGCACAGAAAATAAATAAAGTCACTCAAGAAAATTTGCCTATTTGTTTTCGGGTATATAATAATAGTAATGATTTTTTATATCGTGTTTCTTATTATCAAAAGCGAATTAATTTGGAAGTTTCTCATATTTTGTCAGATGGGAGAGGCTGTGCTCTTTTTTTTCGCTCTTTGGTAATGTATTATTTGAAAATAAAATATTGTATGGATTTTCAAATTTCAACGGATAGTTCTTATATGGAAAAGTCGGAAGATAGTTTTTTGAAATATTATAAGAAGACGAGAAAAACGCGTGAAAAAAGAGGTTCGATTTATACTTATTCTGGAAGAAGGTTTAAAAATAGAACTCGCTATTTGGAGGCTCATCTTGAGGTAAAAGAAATTTTGAAATTGGCTCATTCTTATGATTCTACATTAACTTCTTTTATGGTTTCCATTTTGATTGATTCTTGTAAAGAGGTGATGTCTGAACGTGAGTTAAAAAAAATGATTAAGATTGAAATTCCCGTTGATTTGAGAGAATATTTTAAGTCTTCTTCTTCTAAAAATTATTTTGCTATGACTTCTGTTTGTTATCGTTTTCAAAGTAGGGATGATACTTTAGAAGACATTATAAAATCGGTAAATAAGCAGTTAAAAGAAAATTTAGTATTGGAAAAATTAAGTGAAAGGGTAAATCAAATGGTGGCTTTTGAACAAAATTTGTTTTGTCGTGTGGCCCCTTTATTTGTTAAGAATATAGTTTTAAAAGTTATTGATTCATTTTCTTCTAAAATGAGTACTACTTGTGTATCGAATGTAGGAAAGATGAGGTTTGATGCAGAATTTATTCCATATATTGAAAATGTGAATGCGTTTACTTCTACTAATTATTTTCAGTTTGTGATTTGTTCTTTTGAAAATGATTTATCAATTGGAATTTCTTCTAAGTATCGATATCATGAAATTATTAAAAATTTTTGCAATTATTTTTCAAGGCAAGGGCTTTCTATGGTGATCAATGTAAGTGAGGTTGATTAAAGTGAAAACGTGTAAACATTGTCATATTCAGTTTGTAACAACAGAAGAGATCTGTCCTTTATGTCAAAATGGATTGAGTGGGAAGTCAGATTCAGTGTTTTCATCAAATGTACGATATAAAACAGGTTCTTTTTTATTAAAACTGTTATTATTTTTATCAATTGTAGTTGTTTTATTGACTGGGTTTATTGAATTTCTTGTTCGTGAGCAATTTTATTATTCATGGTTTGTTTTTGGTGGATTGTTAACCAATTATATTGTGATCTATTTTACTTTGAAAAATAAACAAAATGTGTTAGGTCTTTTTTTAGAATATGGATTTATTTTTGTGATCTTATCGTTTTTGTGGTATTTGGGAACTGGATATCGTGTGATTCCAAATTTTATCATTCCATCGATTTGTATTTTTGAACTTTTATTTAATTCTGTTACATTTATCATTTTAAAAAATAGTTATATTGTGAATTATTTTAGTTTGGTATTATTGAATTTGTTGTTGCTTTTGTTTCCAGCTTTGTTGCTTTTATTTCGGGTGATTACGTTTCCTTTACTCTCTTATATTTGTTTTTGTTTTGCGCTTATTTTACTGATTGGTTTATTTATTTTTTATTTTGAGGAAATGAAGGAAGAGTTAAAAAAACGATTGAATTTATGATCGATTTTATATTATAATGAAAATAAGGAGGAATAGATATGTTAAAGGATCGTGTTGCAATTGTTACAGGGGGAACTAGAGGAATTGGTTTAGAAACTGTTAGAGTTTTTTATGAAAATAAGGCACAAGTTGTTTTATTTGGTTCTAGAAAAGAGACGGTGGAGGAAGCACTCGAGATATTAAAAAAAGAAGGTGTGATCGTCAAGGGATACTATCCAAATTTAAATGATATGGAAGAAGTAGAGAAAGTCGTAAAAATGATTCAGGAGGAGTATGGTCATATTGATATCTTGGTGAATAATGCTGGAATATCAGCGAATAAAAAAATAGAGGATACTACTACGGAAGAGTTCCAAAAAATTATGGATTTGAATGTGAATGCGATTTTTAATATGGTAAAAGCCGTTGTTCCTATGATGAAAGAACAAGGTGGAGTGATTTTGAATACAAGTTCTATGGTTAGTATTTATGGGCAGCCTTCTGGAGTTGGATATCCTGCTAGTAAGTTTGCTGTGAATGGAATGACGAAATCTCTTGCTCGTGAACTTGCTCCATTTCAAATTCGAGTGAATGCGGTAGCACCTGGAATTACGAGAACGGATATGGTATCATCACTACCAAAAGAAATGATCGAACCGTTGATTAAAACAATTCCACTTGGAAGAATTGGAGAACCAAGAGATATTGCGAATGCCTTTTTGTTTTTAGCAAGTGATTTGGCTTCTTATGTGACTGGAGAAATTTTATCAGTAGATGGAGCTGCTCGAAGTTAATTATTAATAATATGATGTCAAAAAAATGTTGAAACTATTAATAAAATGTGGTAAAATAAAAATGTCTTTTAAAAGACATTTGGTCTGTTGGTGAAGTGGTTTAACACACCACCCTCTCAAGGTAGAATTTTTATATTATAATTTTAAACTTCAAAGTTCGATAAAACCTAGTTAAAATAAGGAATTATCGAATTTTTTTTAATTTTTGGACAACTTTTTTGAAAGAAAAAAGTGGCGGAAAAGTGGCGGATTTTTTTAAAATTATCACAAAAAAATTAAAATTTTCAGCAATTTTTTAAAAAATAGGGGTTTTGTCCAAAAAATGGCTGTGATAAATTTTGGATAAAAAAGAACAATTATTTAAATTGTTAGTTCTTCTAAATCTGCACTTAGTTTTGCAATCTCCTGTAGTTTTATTTTGAATAATCGCTTCATAAGAGCTCTTCTTTTAAGGTATTTAAAAACTGCTTCTATATTTTTGTAATATTGTTGATCTTCATCTACATCATCTATCTTTTTATAAAATTGATTTTTTCTTCTAACGTCATAATATTTTATATGAACATTGAATTCATAGTAATATGGTATATTGGTAATGATACAAGTAGAAGAAATAAATT
>CAJTLA010000002.1:30863-52517 GCA_910576985.1 uncultured Bacilli bacterium | reverse complement strand
TAGTATACCATTTCTTGATTAAATTTGGAATATAAATTTGAATTACGATTAATTTGTCAGTTAAGGCTTCATTTTCTTCATCTTTTAGATAGTGAATGTATTTGACTTTGTTTTTTCCTTGATAAGCGAAATTGTTGATATTGATTAAAATGGATTGTTTATAATTGTATTTTGATCCTATTTTGTTGTCTCTAGAATATAATCGATTCATGTAGTCGATATTACGTTCTAATAGGTATAGTTTGGTACTACAATTGATTTCAATATCAATAGAAGAATCACTGACATGGGCAACAAAATCAGCTCTTTCTCCTTTGTCTCGTACTTTTTTCTTACCAAGTTCATTGTTTCCAAATGTTAATTCTTTTAATAATACTTCATAGGGAACTTCTAAAATGTAAGAAAGTAATTTACAGCTGTATTTTTTTCTGGTTGAGTTTGTCATCATGGTTTTAAACATAGAGTCACTAAAAATAGAGATTTTTTCGTTTTCGTTCATATCATCTAAGTGTTTTAGTTTGATGGTATACTTATAATCTGGATCAGTTTTAGAAATGAGTGAACGATCTTTTAAGAATGTGGTGTGATTGTTTTTGATATGTACTGTCATGGTACTCCTCCTTTTCAGTAGACACTTTATCATAAGAGAGAATAGGGTGTAAAAGAGGAGAAAAGGAAGATTTGAAGAATATAAAAATGAGATTTTTTGTATTTGTTTGGTAAAAAAAGATTGTTGTTGAATTTAAAGAGAACGATAGATAAGTTTTGAAGTTTGTGAAGTTACTACTCAGCTATTCACTATGAAAAAAGGCTAAAATTTTTAACCTTGATATCCAAACAATTCTTTATCATCAAAAATATCTCGAATAGATTCTAATGAATTTATTTTTCTTTTTATACTTGTCTTTATAACGGGTATGTCAAGAAAAATGTAAGTTCTAAAATTTTATTACATTAAATTGTCAAAGATCATTGCAAAGATTTAGTTAGTATATTCACCTTTTTCTTATAGCTGAGTAGTAACAGAACCTTATTTCTTAGACAAAGTTCTCTCTCCTTTTAACTCAAATAAAATATCACGAAGTTCTGTAGCTCTTTCAAAATCAAGATTCTTAGCAGCCTCCCTCATTTCAGATTCCACATTTTGAATCAAACTATTCAACTCTTGTTTACTTAATTTTTCTGGTTTCTTCTCTTCTAATTGACCATTATTACTAATCAATTCTCGAACTTCTTTTATAACTGTTTTTGGAACAATACCATGTTCTTCATTATATTTCTCTTGAATCGATCTTCTTCTCTCTGTTTCCTTAATTGCCAAATCCATTGCTTCACTAATTCGATCCGCATACATAATCACTCGTCCATTCTCATTACGAGCCGCCCTTCCTATCGTTTGAATCAAACTTCGTTCACTTCTTAAAAAACCTTGCTTATCAGCATCCATAATTGCAATCAAACTAACTTCTGGAATATCAATTCCTTCTCGTAACAAATTAATTCCAACTACAACATCATACTTTCCTAACCGTAAATCACGAATAATACGAAGACGCTCTAACGTTTTAATTTCACTGTGCAAATAAGCAACTTTAATATCTAACTTCTTTAAATAATCCGTTAATTCTTCAGCCATTCGAATCGTTAAAGTCGTAATCAAAGTTCTCTCATTTTTTTCAATCTGACGATGAATTTCTTCCACTAAATTATCAATTTGACCAGTTGTCTTACGAACATCAATCAAAGGATCTAATAATCCAGTTGGCCGAATAATCTGCTCTACAACTTCCCCTTTTAAAAGTTCATAATCACCAGGAGTAGCAGACACATAAATCACTTGATCCATTTTTTTTTCAAACTCTTCAAACCGCAAAGGGCGATTATCCATCGCACTTGGCAAACGAAAACCATAATCCACTAACACCTTCTTGCGAGCCTGATCCCCATTAAACATTCCCCTTACTTGTGGAACTGTAACATGAGACTCATCAATTACTAATAAAAAATCGTTCTTAAAAAAATCAATTAACGTCGTTGGAGTTTCTCCTGGACCTTTCAAAGCCAAATGTCTAGAATAATTCTCAACCCCTCTACAAACCCCTGTTTCAGAAAGCATTTCAATATCATAATTGGTTCTCTCCATTAAACGTTGATATTCTAACAATTTATTTTCTAATTTAAATTGTTCTAAGCATTCTTCTAACTCTTTTTTTATATTCACAACTGCCAACTTCAACTTCTCTTCACTCGTGACAAAATGACTTGCAGGAAAAATACTAACACTTTTTTTCGGAACTAATATCACTCCTGTCAATGTATCAAATTCAGAAATACGATCGACTTCATCTCCAAAAAAATCAATCCGAATTCCTTTTCCATGTTGACTCACTGGAATAATTTCTAAAACATCTCCACGAACACGAAAACTCCCTCTTTTTAAATCTAAATTACTACGCTCATAAAGCATGTCCACTAATTTTTCAATAATAGAATTTCGGTCTACTTCTTCTCCTGCATAAATTGTCAACATCTTTTTTTGATACTCTTCAATTTCTCCAATACCATAAATACAAGAAACTGACGATACTACAATCACATCATCACGATTTAATAAAGACGAAGTAGCAGCATGCCTTAACTCATCAATTTCATCATTAATAGAGGCATCCTTTTCAATATAAGTATCCGTTTTCGCTACATACGCTTCTGGTTGATAATAATCATAATAAGAAACAAAATATTCCACTCTATTTTCTGGAAATAACTCTTTCAACTCCGAATACAACTGTCCAGCCAACGTTTTATTATGAGCAAGTACCAACGTTTTTTTACCTGTTTGTTCTATTACATTTGCAATCGTAAAAGTTTTCCCTGTTCCAGTTGCACCTAATAAAACTTGATGCTTTTTCCCCTTTTTAACCCCTTCTACTAATTTCTCAATCGCTTTCGGTTGATCTCCACTCGGCTTATATTTTGATACTAATTTAAACATTCTTTCCCTCCTTTATGGAAACAAAAACAACTACTACTAATATATTGTCATAAAATTTATATATTAAATGATAACTTGCTAAAAAAATCATCAAAGATTTTTTCTCTATCTAAACTTATTTTATGATTATTTTGTGTTACTAATATATTATAACTACTAATATCTTCCCCTGCAAATCAATTTTCATGAATGATATATGCTACTGCACTCAAATTCCATGAAACCTTACTGACACCTTTTTCATAATAATCAATAAATTTTTCTAAAATAAAAGAACACAACTTCATTATAACTGAAAACATAACGAATTGTCACCATATCTTAATCAGATAAAACAAAATTCTCAATAAAGATCAAAAAAAGTTTGTCAAATTCAAAACTTGACAAACTTATTCAATAATAGAAGCAATCTGAAACTCTGAAATTTTTCCCCTTCTTAAAATTTGAATTTTAGAATCCATTACTTGAACAATCGTTGAAGGAACCATATCTACAATATCACCACAATCTATAATATAATCCACTTTTTTTCTCAATTCTTGATATATTTGATTTATTTTAGAACCATCAGACCTTCCTGACAAATTCGCACTTGGTGCTACAATTGGAACTCCACTTTCCTGAATAAGCAATCGAGCTATTTTACCACTCGTCATTCTGATTCCTATCGTATCTTGATTCGCAGTCACAACATTTGATAAATTACAATCTTTTTTCCGCTTAAAAATAATAGTAAGTGGACCTGGCCAAAATCGATCTATCAGTTTTTGCTCTATGATATTAATTTCATCTACCATAGAATATAACATTGAAAAATCAGATATCAATACAATCAATGGTTTTTCATTCGGTCTTTCTTTAATTTTAAAAATTTTTTCACACGCTCTTTCATCAAATGCATTCGTTCCAATTCCATAAACAGTCTCTGTTGGAAATATCACAATCTTTCCATTTTTCATTTCCTGAGCTATTTTACTTAACTTTTGATTCACACAAATCACTCTCCAATTATACAATAGTTTACACCTTTATCTTTAAAAATAAAAATCATCATTTTAATAAATTGTTATTTAAAATACAAAAAAAGTAATATTTTGTTAAAATATAGTTTATTCAATAAAAAAGACCATTTGGTCTATTTATTAATTTTGAAAATAGTCTGATACATATCTTCAAAATCATACTCTTCGGTCTCAATATGGAAGCCCAAAGCTTCTAATTTTGAAGCACAATCTCGAATCAAATCAATTGCCTGCTTCATGTTACTTCCTGACGCAACAGGAGCAATTGGCTCTGGAGTTTGATATAACTCTGCATCTAATTCACTATAACTTGGTACTGAAATAGTCTGATTACTCATTGGTTCCATAATTGGAGTTTGTACTAATGGCTCTGGATTAGCTGGAATAATTGGTGTAGGTTTCTCTACTGATGGTTCCACCATTCCATTATCAAAATTAGTAACAAAATTTTGATTCATTGGTTCTGATTGTGGTGTTTCTACAATTGGAGTTTGTATTAATGGCTCCATAATGTTTTCCTCTGAAAACGCATTAGTAGAAGGATTTGATGCAACTTCATTATCCAAATCAGAAAAATTAAAAAATTTCCCTGGTCTTAATATCGCTTCTGCATTAGAATCATCCTCTGTTGAATTGGCGGTTGGTTCTACTGGAACTATATTTTCCTCTGGCTTCAATAATGCATTAAAATCAACATTCGTCTTTGGAACAACATTAATATCTTTTGCCTCTTGCTCTATTTTTTCCACATTCATAAATCCAGGATTAATATTTGGATTATTTGGCATAGATGGCATAATTGGCTCTGGTACTACATCCTCAACAATTGGAGTTGATGGAATATTTAAATTTGTGGACTGAGTATTTTTTGGTTCCTCATTAAAGTCTAAAATTTCAATATTTTTATTATCATTTATCATTTTACCTATCTCCTCATCTGTTCTACGTACAGTTAATCTTTCACTAATAATCTTAGCTAACATAGCTTTTTGATTATCCTTATTCGTTAATTTCAATAATGATCTGGCATGTCTTTCAGAAATTTTTGTTTCTAAAAGAGCTTCTTGTACTTCCTCATCTAAATTAAGTAAACGTAATTTATTTGCAACCGTTGATTGCGTTTTTCCAAGTTTTTCAGCCAATTCTTCTTGTGTTAAATATCCCATATCCAAGATCTTCTTATATGAAATTGCTTCTTCTATTGGAGTTAAATCTTGTCTTTGAACATTTTCAATAAGTGCGACTTCAGCACTATCTTTATCATTGAGCTCTGTTACAATTGCTGGAATAGTTTCCTTACCAGCCAAAACACTTGCTTTATAACGCCGTTCTCCTGCTATAATTTCATATCGATCACCCAAAGGTCTCACAACAATAGGCTGAATAACCCCATGTTCTTTAATAGATTCTGCTAATTCAGTTATAGAAGTTTCATTGAACTTAATTCTAGGTTGAAAACGGTTTGGTAAAATATCATTCAAATCTAATTCTACGATTTTTCTATCATTCATAGGTATCCTCCTTTTTATTCTGAATATATCATACTATACTTTGGGAAATATTTCAACAACATTTCCTAAAAATATTTTTTTTATAAATGTTTTTTCTTTATTTCAGAAAATTTCCTAGGAAATTTTGCCTCTGTTTTCTTTATTTTCCGAAATTTTAAAATGGTTCTTTGACTATTTTCCAAAGGAAGTTGAAACTGAATCTGATCAACCAATTCAACGTATAACGTTTGAATTGCATGCTTAGAATCCACTATTTCCTGGGCAATATTCGCCTTCATCGGAATAAAAAAACCATTGATCTTCACTAATGGGATCGAATATTCTAATAACACAGGAAGTGATGACACTGCACGTGAAGTGACAATATCAAATTGTTCTCTGTGTTCTTTTGCATAATCCTCTGCCCTTGCATGAACCACTTCTATTTTCTCTAAATGAAGACTCTGAATGACAGCTTTTAAAAATAAAATTCGTTTATTTAAAGCATCAATCAAAGTAACCTCTAAATTAGGAAATAAAATTTTTAAAACCAATCCAGGAAATCCCGCCCCTGTTCCAATATCACAAAGAGATCCTACTTCATCAAATGAAACCATCTTTACTAAAGTCGCACTATCATAAAAATGCTTTAAATAAACTTGTTCTTGATCTGTAATAGCTGTTAAATTCACTTTTTGATTCCATTCTACCAACAATTCAAAATAAAGACGAAATTGCTGTTTTTGAGTTTCTGTAATATCAATTCCTAATATACCTAATTCTTCATAAAATCTACTTTCTGTCATAACAATACTCCTTTTTGAGATACACCATAATTAAAGAGACATCTGCTGGATTCACACCACTAATTCGAAGTGCTTGTCCAATAGAAGAAGGACGAATCTCATTCAATTTCTGCTTGGCTTCACTAGCAAGGTTATGTATCTTATCATAATCAATATCATCTGGAATCTTTTTGTTATCTAAATCTACCATCTTTTCAGCCTCATGAATGGCTTTTTTAATATATCCATCATACTTAATTTTTATTTCTACTTGTTGTAATACTTCATCTTCATTTCCCAACATAGCAAAATGTTTCACATGTTCCATTTTAATTTCTGGTCTTTTTAATAAATCATACAATGTGATTCCATCCTTAATCGTAGATGAAGGAATACTTGCTAAATAATGATTGATTTCCAAAGTAGGAGTAATTTTTTGTCTTTTTAATAGTTGCAATACTTCTTCTATTTCATCTTTTTTATGTAACAACCTTTGATATTGATCTTTAGAAATTAATCCTACTTGATATCCATATTCTCTGAGACGTAAATCTGCATTATCATGACGAAGCAACAATCGATATTCTGCTCTAGAAGTAAGTAAACGATATGGATCAATGACTCCCTTAGTCACCAAATCATCAATTAAAACCCCAATATATGCTTCATTTCGTTTTAAAATCAAAGGTTCTTTTCCTTCTAGCTTCAAACTAGCATTGATTCCAGCAATCAAACCTTGGCATGCTGCTTCTTCATATCCACTTGTTCCATTAATCTGTCCAGCTGTATATAAATTTTCTATTATTTTTGTTTCTAAAGTCTGTTTTAATTGAGTTGGATAAATTGCATCATATTCAATAGCATAAGCATATTTTAATATTTTAGCGTGCTCTAATCCAGGAAGACTATGTACCATCTGCTCTTGTACATCATAAGGCATACTAGTAGAAAAACCTTGAATGTAAATATCATCATAATAAAGACTTTCTGGTTCTAAAAACAGCTGATGCCTTTCTTTATCATGAAATCTCACAATTTTATCTTCTATAGAAGGACAATATCGAGGACCAATCCCTTCTATATTAGAAAGTCCTCCATACATGCTTGATTTATTTAAATTATCTTTAATAATTTTGTGTGTTTCTGGTGTAGTATAGATCAAATAGCATGGTATTTGATCCTTCAATTCATAATTTGGAATATGATCAAAACTAAATGTATACCTTTGTTCACTGCCCTTTTCTTCTTTTGTTTTAGAAAAATCAATGGTTGTTTTATCAATACGTTGAGGTGTACCTGTTTTCAATCGAATTATTCGAAATCCCAATTCTTTCAAATGATCACTCAAATGTTGACTTGGTACTTCTCCATGAGGACCTTCCCGACGTCTTGTATCCCCTACTAAAATATCAGATTTTAAATATGTTCCTGTTGTTAAAATCACAATTTTACAGAAAATCTTTTCTCCGTTTTCTAATATTACCCCTTTGATGATTTGATTTTCTACAATTAAATGTTCTACTATCGATTCTCGAATAGTTAAATTTTGTTCCTGATTTAATGTATTTAACATCTCCCTAGGATAAATGACCTTATCTGCTTGTGCCCGAAGTGCTTGAACAGCAGGTCCCTTTTTATGATTAAGCATTTTCATTTGCAATTGAGATTTATCCGCATTTTTGCCCATCTCACCACCTAAGGCATCTATCTCTCTTACGACAATTCCTTTCGCACTACCACCAATTGATGGATTACATGGCATATCTGCAATATTTTTTATATTCCCTGTTATTAATAAAGTCCGATGCCCTTTTCTTGCAGCAGCCAATGAAGCTTCACAACCCGCATGGCCACCACCTACTACAATAATTTCATATTCCATAAATTTTCACCTCTTTACTTAAAATATATAAGATTACTCTTATATATTATTTTCCTAGACAAAATTGACAAAATAATTGATCAATCAATTCATCTTGATAAGTCTCTCCAATAATTTCGCCTAATAAATTCCACACATTTTTAAGATCAATTTCTACCATGTCAATAGGCATATCCTGTTCTATTCCCTGTTTTACTTCTTGCAAACTAAACAATGCTTTTTCAACCAATGCAATACTACGCGCATTTGTTAAATAAGTCAAATCTTTATTTTCTAACTTTTCTAATTCAAATAATTCACGAATTTTCTTTTTAATCTCATCAATTCCCTCATTATTTAAAGCACTAACTTCAATATATTCTGTTCCATCTAATTTTGAATAATCCAGCTGTGAAGGAAGATCTTTTTTATTAATAATGATAATGTGGTTTTTATCTTTGACTTGATCCAAAATATAAAAATCCTGTTCTGTTAATGATTCATTATGATTTAATACAACCAAAACTAAATCCGATTGCTCTAATAATTCAAGACTTTTTTGAACCCCTATTTGTTCGACTACATTTTCTGTTTCACGAATTCCTGCTGTATCTAAAAGATTTAACAACATACCATCTAAAACAATGCTTCCCTCAACAACATCACGAGTTGTCCCCGCTATATCAGTCACAATCGCTTTATTTTCATTAATCAATCGATTTAAAATACTACTTTTCCCTACATTTGGTCGACCAATAATGGAAGTATTAATCCCTTCTTTAATCAACTTACCTTCCCTACTATTTTTTAATATATTTTCCAACTCTAATTCTATTTGCTCTATACTTTTATCTAACTTCTGTACTGTCATTTCCTCTATATCTTCATATTCTGGATAATCAATATTTACCTCTATATTTGCTAATAATTCAATAATTTTGCTTCTTAAATTGCGAATAAAAGAAGAAACAGTCCCATCTACTCCTGCCATAGACAATCTTCTAGCACTCTCTGTTTTTGCACTAATCAACTCCATAACCGATTCAGCTTCTATTAAATCAATTCTACCATTTAAAAAAGCCCGTTTTGTAAACTCTCCTGGCAATGCAAGTCTACACCCCTTTTTTAAAAGTAACTCTAATATACGCCCAGTTGTAGCAATTCCACCATGAGCATTAATTTCTACAATATCCTCTACTGTAAAAGTTTTTGGGGCCTTCATAACTGTAACCAACACTTCATCAATCACACTTTCTTGATCCACAATATAACCATAATGAATAGTATGACTAGAAACTTGATTCAAATTTACTCCTTTAAAAATAGAATCTACAATACGAATAGAATCCGTTCCACTCACTCGAATAATAGAAATAGCACCTACTCCCAGTGCAGTAGAAATTGCAGCAATTGTATCCTCCATATTATCACTTCCTTTTCTTAATACCCAAATACTTAGGCCATTCTTTTGGTGTTTTCAGTACATCCATCGACACATATTTATCCACAAAAGTTACAATCCAACTTTCTTTATATCTTGGTGGTGTTATGTTTAAAGGAAACATATGTCTTTTTATAATATTTTCAATTTTTAAATTCATAAGCTGTGGAAAAAAACGATATGAATTTCTTACTGCTTGACTAGCATGAACAAAACCATGTTGTTTCAAAAATTTCGTTTTTGGATGATCTACTGATTTATGGCTTTTCGTCTGCCATGGTTTATCATAAAAATCATGTAATAAACCACCAATCGCTGCACTACGATAATCCCAATGCCATTTTTTTGCCCACAAATAAGACAATAGCGAAACAGATAAACAATGCTCATATACACTACAATTTTCATGATGAACATAATCTTTTCTTTTGATAAATTCTGGATGCTCTAAAATATCCTTCACAATACAATAATATTCACTTTTTGGTTTCAAATATTGACCAACTTTTTTATCTAACATATAAGTTCTCCTTCTTTTGTATTCTACTATATCTTGAATGAATAGTCAATGAAACAAAAAAAAGAAGAAATTATATTAATCTTCTTTATACTTAATAATAACAAAACGATTTGGTGACTCCCCTATACTTTCTGTCTCTAAATTCTGATAATTATGAATCACAGAATGAACAACTCTCCGATCAAAAGAATTCATCGGATCTAATTTAGCATCAATCTTAGAATTTAATACTTCCTCTGCAATCTGTTTAATTTCATTTTCTAACCGTTTTTGCTTTTTTAATTTATAATCAGCAACATCTAAATTCACTTTTATTTTTAAACCCGTTTGGCAAAATAATGATTGTCTCAAAAGAATCTGTAAAGCACTAAGATTTTTCCCTTCTTTTCCAATTAAAATTGGACTATCATCAGAAATCATTGAAACATTGATGACATCCTCATCTTGTCGAATTTCGAATTGTATATCAACTCCCATCAAGTTACAAATTTCACTCAAATAACTTTTGATATATTGTCTTATCTCTTCTTTTCTTACAGCAGTAATTTTATATTTTGTACTTTTAAAGATCTTTCCCTCTTCTATTTCTTCCCGATAATAGAATTCTGAAAGTGGTGAATTCATTTTTTTATATAAAGACTCTCTATCCTTATCCTCGAACACTAACTTTTCTATCATTACTCTTTCTCCTCTTTACAAATAAATTTTGTAAAATTGTAAATCCACTATTCACAATCCAATATAATCCAATCGCTGTTGAAATAGTAAGAGAACTCACTATAATTACAATTGTCATAATATTTGTCATCATTTTCATTTGCTTTGCTTGATCACCACTCATACTAGCACCACTATTCAATTTAAAAGAATAATAAGTTACCAATCCTACCAAAATTACAATAATCAAATAATATATTTTTCCACTTGTAATACCAGTTAACGGAATCGTTCCCAAATGAAGACCTAAAAATTGTTCTTCAAAAATTAATGGTAATCGATTTAAAGCCTCATAAAATGCTAAGAAAAGTGGTAACTGAATAAATGCATATAAACAACCTGACATTGGATTAATTTTATATTTCTTATAAATTTCTAACATTTCTTGGCTTTTTCTCATCATAGATTCCTGATCCTGACAATTTTTATATTTCTTTTCTAATTTATCTAACTCTGGTTTCGCCATTTTTAAATTTTCTGATTGTACAGCAGATTTTTTAGTCAATGGGTACATAATCAATCGAATGATTAACGTAATAAAAATAATTGCCAATCCATAATTTTTAACAAACTTACCAATTTGAATAATTAACCAAGCCAATGGTTTTACAAATATTGTAGTCCATATTCCTTCATACCCTCCAGAAGATGGTACAAAATTTTCACATTTAGGTAACTCTTTAATATCTAATTTATTTTTCTCATATACTTCTAACGTTTTCTTCTCTTTCGGCTGACACAAAATATTTTTAGGAAGATTCTGTCCTGTAACAGGATTTTGAACTGCTTTTCCTTTTTCATCTTTTAATAATGTAGTACAACCCGTTAATGATAAAGTGATAGAACACAGCACCATAATTAATAAAATTTTCTTTTTTCTCATATATTCTCCTCCAATAAATTTACTCTTCTCATTACCTCTTTTAACTCTTTTTCCATTTCTAAAAAAGTCTTTTCGGTAATCCCCTTCTTCACTATTATAATACAATTAAAATTATTTTTATAGGGAGTTTGATCAATTATATGTTTTATTTGCCTTTTTATTTTATTTCTAGTAACAGCATTCCCTACTTTTTTTCCTACTGAAATACCAAAGTGAGAAATACCAGTATTTTGCTCTTCTTTATAAACAATATAATCTTTATATCTATATGGCTTCATGATCTTGATAATTCTACCAAAGTCTTCATTCCGTTTCAATATATTCACTTTTTTCATATCTCGTCTCCCCTATTTTATAAATAAAACACCACTGAACATATCAGTGATGTCAATTTTAATGAGCTAATACTTTACGTCCTTTTCTTCTACGATTATTAATCATTTTAGTTTTCATACGTGCCATAAAACCCATTTTCTTACTTCTTCTTCTGTTATTTGGTTGATAAGTTCTTTTCATATCTACACCTCCTGTACTAAAAAAATTTGGTTGCTTCCTACATTATATAGAGAAAACTAAAATTTGTCAAACCTTTTATATATAATTTTCAAATATAATATTAAAGTCATATCTAAATATATTATATTTTTTATTTCCCAAAAATATGAGAAAAAAATATATAATTTCTTCATTCATGTGTAAAATTTTCAAAATTTTGTGAATATTTTCCGGAAAATATCAGTTTTCAACAGTTTTTTCCACAGATTTTTTCGTTATTTCCCAAAGACTAAACTATATTTTCCACAAGTGAACATTTACTTTTTCCACTTTCAAAATAAATTGTGCAATTATTTTCCACAAAAACGGGGAAAAGTTTGGGAAATATTTATTTTAAACTGTTTTATATGTGCATAATTATGTGAAAATTATTTTTTCCACACTTTTTATTGTTTTTTCTTTTATTTCCCAGAAAAATATTGTAAAATATGGATGAATTAAAGGGAACGGGGGTGTTATCTTGGATTCAAATACAATTTGGAGAATCTTTTTAGATAAAATGCAAAAAAGTTTATCTCCAATGTTATATGAAACATGGTTTTCTGAAACAAAACTTTTAGAACTAAAAGGAAATAGTGCGAAAGTATTAGTACCAATGCCTGTACATAAAAAGCATTTAAAAGAAAACTATAATGATATGGTAGAAGAAATTTTCACAGAAGTAGCAGGAACTTATTTTAAATTTGAATACTTTATTGAAGAAGATTTAGAAAATAATGTACAGATTTCCACAACCAACACAACACCCACAAATGATCCCACATTCGACTCAAACCTAGATCCAAGATATTCCTTTGATAATTTCATAGTAGGGGAGAGTAACAAATTTGCAAAAGCCACATCATTAGCTGTTGCAGAACAACCTGGATTTATGTATAATCCACTCTTTATATATGGAAGTAGTGGACTTGGAAAAACACATTTAATGCACGCAATTGGAAATTACATATATAAAACAACACATAAAAAAGTATTATATGTTACTAGTGAAAAATTTGTAGATGATTTTTTAAACATTTACAGAAAAAATAAAGATGATACCAATTTTGAAACTGTGGAAAAATTTAAACGAAAATATAGAGAAATTGATGTCCTAATGATTGATGACATTCAATATTTAGAAATTGCTAGTAAAACACAACAAGAATTTTTCAACACATTTAACGAATTGCACTGTAATAACAAACAAATTATTATTTCATCAGACCGATCACCAGACGACTTAAAAAAACTAGAAGAAAGACTTAGAACTAGATTTAACTGGGGACTTACAATTGATATATTACCTCCAGACTTCAAACTACGAATGGATATTATTGATAAAAAAATAGAAGGACACGACATGGCAAAACCTTTTCCACAAGATGTAAAAGAATACATTGCCAGCAATTGCACAAGTGATATTCGAAAACTAGAAGGTGCCATTACAAGAGTTTTTGCTTATGCAACGATCATGAATGGATCTGATATCACCTTAGATCTAGCAGTAGAAGCCTTAAAAGATTATTTTGTAAAAAGTATTATCTCAAAAAGTAAAGTAGAGCAAGTACAACAATTAGTTGCAAGCAATTATAATATCACAGTAGAAGAAATGAAAAGTAAAAAAAGAGTATCTAATATTGCTGTTCCAAGACAAATCGCAATGTATATATGTAGAACAGTCTTAGAAGAGTCTCTTCCTAAAATTGGTATAGAATTTGGTGGAAAAGACCATACAACAGTTATGCATTCAGTTGACAAAATAAAAAGAGAAATAAAAAATGATACAAACCTAGAAAAAGAAATAAATAAAATTATAAATCAAATAAGATAACCATATTTGTGGATAAGATTAGTTTACATAATTTAAAATCCACAAGCACTTTTTTCGATATTTGGTTTACATCTTATAAGTAAAAACACTTTTCCACACATTCCACACCAATAATAAGAATAATAATTAAAATTAATAATAAAGAAAGAAGGAAAAAATATGAAATTATTAATCAAACAAGATATTTTATTAAAACATTTAAACTACGTTATCAAAGGAATATCAAATAAAAATTTAATACCAATATTAAATTGTATCAAATTTGAATTAACCACAGATGGTTTATATTTAATGAGTACAGACAATGAAATTGCAATTAAAACTTTTATAGACAAAAAAGAGATAGAAAATATAGAAATATTAGGAGACATTGTTGTTTCTGGAAGATATATATATGAAATCATTAAAAAACTACCAAATGATATCATTAGCATAGAAGAAGTAATGGATTCTAAAATATATATTACAACAACAAATTCATCATTCACTTTAAATTGTAACAATTCTTCCGAATTCCCAGATTTAGAATTAGAAGACAGCAAAACACCAGTTTCTATTGCTAAAAAATTATTTAAAACTATTATTAATCAGACTGCATTTGCAACTTCTACACAAGAATCAAGACCAGTATTAACAGGAATTAATTTTAAAATTGATGAAAATATTTTAGAATGTACAGCAACAGATTCTTATCGATTAGCAAAAAAGAGAATTGAATTATCCACAACATTAACAGAGAATATCAATATTATTATCCCAACAAAAAACCTAAATGAATTAATTCGTTTATTTGATGAAGAAGAAGAAGACGTAGAACTACACATTTTTAACAACAAAGTAATCTTTAAGTTTGACACGATTGTTATGATGTCAAGACTAATTAATGGAACATATCCAGATACTTCAAAATTAATTCCAACCGAATTTACAATGGATTTTAAAGTAGTATTAGGAAATTTATATAATTCAATAGATAGAGCCTCATTATTGACAAATGAAGCCGATAAAAATACAATCAAGTTAAGTACTAAAAATGATATTGCGACGATATCATCTAATATTCCAGAAATAGGAAATGTAGAAGATAGAGTAGAAATAAAAAAAGAAAAAGCTGATGAAATTAATATTGCATTTAGTTCAAAATATATGATGGATGCATTAAAATCTTTTGATGCAGAAGAAGTTCAATTATTATTTAATGGTGAAATAAAACCAATCATAATTAAAAATCCAGAAATGGATGATCTAATTCAGTTAATATTACCAATAAGGACTTATTAAGAAGAAAAAATCTTCTTTTTTTTGTGATTTCGACATTTTTTTTCAAAAAATGACAAAAAATAGTGTTATAAGAGAGGTCAAAGACGTTCTTTTGTGGAAGAATATCTTTAGGAGGGATAAAATATGAAAAATAATTATGAAATCAATTCAGAAACAATCGCCATTATACCAGTTGCCCAAAATGTTTCAAAAGTGATAGAATTACATCAATCACTAATTGTAAACAAATCAACGACAGAAATTATTGACGAAAGCTGTAAATTTTTTGGAAGTTCTTATTTAGGAAGACACGAAGGAACAAAAAACTTAATCGGGATTAATTATAAATCACCAATTATTGTGGAAGAAAGTTTAGAATTAATCTTTTTTCCAACAGCATCTCCAAGAATTCAAGAATGCATGTGGATATCTTTAAATCATATCGAAGATTACTATAAAAAGGATTTAGTAACATACATTAACTTTAAAAATGGCGAAGAATTAGAGTTAGAAATTTCATATGGCTCTTTAGAAAATCAAATATTAAGAGCTACTAGATTAGAGTCAATTTTAAGAAAAAGAAAATTAGCTTAAAACTAAAAAAATAGGTCGATTTTGACCTGTTTTTCTTTTTTTTGCCCCATTTTAATGGTATAATAATATATGTGTATAGAGGAGTACATGTCTTTCTAAAAAATAGTATAACAAGCTTAAAAATGGGAAAAGAGGAGATTTCATGATTTTGAAAAATGTAAAATTAAGAAATTTTAGAAATTATGGGAACTTAGAAATTTCCTTTTCTAGTGGTATTAACATTATATATGGAAAAAATGCCCAAGGGAAAACCAACTTATTAGAAAGTATTTATGTATTAGCCCTTACAAAATCGCATCGATCTTTTATAGATCAGAATCTAATAAAAAAAGGGGAGAGTAGTTCAAAAATATCTGGGAATGTGGAAAATGAAGGAATTATGACAACTTATGAAATTATATTAGAACAAAAAAAGAAACGTTGCGTAATTGACCAAGATGAAATAAAGAAATTAGCGCAATATATATCAAATCTAAATATTATCATATTTTATCCAGAAGACTTAGAGATTATAAAAGGATCTCCACAAATGCGTAGAAGATACATCAATATGGAAATTAGTCAATTAGATAGAAATTATTTTCAAATTTTAAATGATTATACAAGATTATTAAAAATGCGCAATGATTCTTTAAAAAATATGAAATCATATTCAGATTTAGAACATCCTTATTTTATAGCAGTGACTGAATACTTAATAGAAAAGGCAGCCTTCTTATATAAAATGAGAATGAAATTTATGCAAAGATTAAATGAAAAATGTGGTTCAATCTTTTATGATATCTCTGGAAAAAAAGGATTTTATATAAAATATGAAAGCAGTTTTGTATTGGAAAATTTATCAATAGAAGAGATCAAAGAACGATTAAAACAGAAGTTTAAAGAGGTAAAAGCGAATGAATACCGCATAAAAAAAACCATGATTGGCCCACATAAAGATGATATTTCTTTCTGGCTAGAAGATAATAATTTAAAAAATCATGGTTCACAAGGTCAGCAAAGAATTGCAATTCTTTCTTTAAAATTGTCAGAAATAGAAATATTTAAAAACTATTGTCAAAAACAACCAATCCTTTTATTAGATGATGTATTTAGTGAATTAGATGATGTCAAGAAAAATAATTTATTATCTTTTATTCGTAAAGAAATTCAAACAATTATAACAACGACAGAAATCAGTAATATTGAAAGCTCAATTTTAAATGAGTCAAAACTAATAGAAATAGAAGATGGAGCGATAAAAAGCGTAAAAGAGGTGGAATAGAAAATGGAAGAAAATAAAATCGAACATTATGATGCATCCGATATTCAAGTACTAGAAGGACTAGAAGCAGTTCGAAAACGTCCAGGAATGTATATTGGATCAACAAGTGAAAAAGGTTTACATCATTTAGTATGGGAAATTGTGGATAACGCTATCGATGAATCATTAGCAGGATATTGCGACGATATAGAAATAATTATTAATGATGACAACTCAATTACAGTAAAAGATGATGGACGAGGAATTCCAACTGGAATTCATTCAAAAACAGGATTGTCAACTGTTGAAACTGTATATACAGTTTTACATGCAGGTGGAAAATTTGGCGGAGGCGGATACAAAGTATCTGGAGGGCTACACGGAGTAGGAGCAAGTGTAGTAAATGCGTTGAGTTCTTGGGTAGAGGTCACTGTATATCAAAATTGTAAAATATATCAAATTCGTTTTGAAAATGGTGGTCACACAGTAGAACCTTTAAAAGTAATAGGAGAATGTTCTAAAGAACGAACAGGAACAACAGTAACATTTAAAGCAGATCCAGAAATATTTACAGAAACAATTGTCTATGATTATGAAACCTTAAAAACAAGAATTCGAGAATTGGCTTTTTTAAACAAAGGATTAAGATTAATTTTATGTGATGATCGAGAATTAGATAAAAAGAAAGAGGAATTTTTATATAAAGGTGGAATAAGTGAATATGTAACCTTCTTAAATAAAAATAAAACGCCAATACATGATCAAATTATTCATTTATCAGGAGAAGAGAATGGAATTGCGATGGAAGTAGCACTTCAATATAATTCAGGTTACTCACCGAACGTTTATTCGTTTACGAATAATATTAACACATATGAGGGTGGTACTCATGAAGAAGGAGTCAGAAGAGCATTAACAAGAATTATTAATAATTATGCAAGAAATCACAAATTTTTGAAAGAAAATGAAGATTCTTTAACAGGAGATGATGTTAAGGAAGGATTGACAATGATTATATCTTGTAAACATCCTGACCCACAATTTGAAGGACAAACAAAAACAAAACTAGGAAATAGTGAGGTAAGAAAAATTGCAGATTCAGTTTTTAGTGAAGGATTTGAGCGCTTTTTATTAGAAAATCCAGAACAGGCAAAAATAATTGTGGAAAAATCAATGACTGCTGCAAGAGCAAGAGTAGCCGCAAAAAAAGCAAGAGAAATGACTAGACGAAAAAATGTTCTAGAAGTATCAAGCCTACCAGGAAAATTAGCAGATTGTTCTAGTAAAGATGCCAGTGAATGTGAAATTTACATAGTGGAAGGAGACTCTGCAGGAGGAAGTGCAAAACAAGGAAGAGATAATAGAACACAGGCAATATTACCTTTGCGTGGAAAAATATTAAATGTGGAAAAGGCTAGACTAGATAGAATTTTTTCAAATAATGAAATTCGATCTATGATCACTGCATTTGGAACTGGAATAGGAGATGAATTTGATATCTCCAAATTAAGATACCATAAAATCGTAATTATGACAGATGCGGACGTAGATGGAGCTCATATCAGAATTCTATTATTAACATTCTTTTATCGCTATTTTAAACCATTAGTAGAAGGTGGATATATTTATGCTGCACAACCACCTTTATATAAAATAGACTATGGAAAAACAAGAAAGTATTTATATTCAGATGATGATTTATCTGATTATTTAAAAACGATACCTGAAGGTGCAAAAACCTCTTTACAACGATATAAAGGATTAGGAGAAATGGATTATGATCAACTATGGGAAACAACTATGAACCCAGAAAATAGAACATTATTAAAAATTACAATTGATGATGCAATGCAGGCAGATCAAGTATTATCTGATTTAATGGGAGAAGAAGTAGAACCAAGAAAACAATTTATTGAGCAAAACGCTCAATTAGTAGAAAATTTGGATATCTAAAGGGGGAAAGAATATGTCAGAAATAATAAAAGACTTACATTTTGAAAAAGAAATCAAACAATCTTTTTTAGATTATGCAATGAGTGTAATTGTAGCAAGAGCATTACCAGACGTTAGAGATGGATTGAAACCAGTTCAAAGAAGAATTATTTATGGAATGAATGATTTGGGGGCAACCTCAAGTGTCGCACATAAAAAATCAGCAAGAATTACAGGAGACGTTATGGGACGTTTCCATCCACATGGAGATTCAAGTATTTACGAAGCATTAGTACGTATGGCACAAGACTTTTCGTATCGATATATGTTAGTAGATGGACATGGAAACTTTGGTTCTATTGATGGAGATGGAGCAGCAGCACAACGTTATACAGAAGCAAGAATGTCTAAATTAAGTATGGAACTAGTTCGCGATATTAATAAAAATACAGTAGATTTTGAGCCCACTTATACAGCAGAAGAAAATGAGCCAAGTGTATTACCAGCCCGTTTTCCCAATCTTTTAGTCAATGGAGCAACAGGAATCGCTGTAGGAATGGCGACAAATATTCCACCCCATAATTTAGCAGAAGTAATTAGTGGAATTATTGCATTAATTGATAATCCAGACTTAACAGTTGTGGAATTAATGCAATATATAAAAGGTCCAGACTTTCCAACAGGAGCCACAATATTAGGAAATGCAGGAATTAGAAAAGCATATGAAACAGGAAAAGGAATTATAACAATTCGATCAAAAGCAGAAATACAAGAAATGAAAAATGGTAAAAACCAAATTGTAGTAACAGAAATTCCATATATGATAAATAAATCTTTGTTAATTACAAAAATAGCTGATCTTGTAAGAGAAAAAGTAGTAGATGGAATTACTGATTTAAGAGATGAATCTAATAGAGATGGAATAAGAATTGTTATTGAAATAAGAAGAGATGCAAATGCCAACGTTGTACTAAACAATTTATACAAACACACTTCATTACAGACCACTTATGGAATAAATAATTTAGCGCTAGTAAATAAAGAACCAAAAATTTTGAGTTTAAAAGAAATATTAGAAAATTACATTAATCATCAAAGAGTTGTAATAGTGAGACGTACTCAATTTGATTTAGATAAAGCATTAGCTCGTGCCCACATATTAGAGGGGTTAAAAATCGCATTAGATCACATTGACGAAATTGTTCAATTATTAAAAAGATCGAAAAATGATGATGAAGCCTTAAAAGAATTAATGGAACGATTTAACCTAACAGAAATTCAAAGTAAAGCTATTCTAGAAATGAAATTGAGAAGGTTAACAGGATTAGAACGAGAAAAAATCGAATCAGAATTAAAAGAGTTAGAAATATTGATAGCAGATTTAAAAGATATTCTGGCAAATGAAGAAAGAGTATTAAATATTATTAAAGAAGAATTAACAGAGATAAAAAATAAATATGGTGATGAAAGAAGAACGAATATAGATATGACAGCAATTGATTTTATTGAAGATGAATCACTAATACCAGTAGAAGAGGTTGTAATTACATTAACAAATAAAGGTTACATTAAAAGGATTACAAGAGAAACATATAAAACACAAAATCGTGGAGGAGTAGGAGTTAAAGGAATGGCAACGAATGAAGAAGACTTTGTAGAAAATTTAATTTCTATGACTACACATGATTATTTGTTATTTTTTACAAACAAAGGAAAAGTTTATCGTATGAAGGGTTATGAAATTCCACTATATAATCGTCAATCAAAAGGATTACCAATTGTAAATTTATTACCAATAGAAAAAGATGAGACAATAAAGGTAATGCTAAAAGTAGAAACAGAAGATGAAGCTAAATATTTAGTATTTTGTACTAAAAAAGGAATAGTAAAGAGAACTTCTTTATCAGAATTTAATAATATAAGAGCCAATGGAAAGCTAGCAATTTCATTGCGAGAAGAAGATGAATTGATCTCTGTTAGAAAAACAACAGGAGAAAATGAAATATTAATAGCTTCATCAAATGGAAGAATGATTCGATTTGATGAAAATGAAATCAGAATCATGGGAAGAAGTGCTTCAGGAGTTAAAGGGATTGAAATGGATGAAGGAATTGCTGTTGGCTGTGAAATAGCAGAGCAATCACAACAAGTATTGATTGTTACAGAAAACGGATACGGGAAACAGACTGATTTATCTGAGTATCGAATGACTCATAGAGGAAGTAAAGGTGTAAAAGCATTAAATATTACAGACAAGAACGGAAATATTGTTGCTTTCCATTCTGTTAATGGAGAAGAAGATTTGATGATTGTGACAAACAATGGAATCATCATTAGGATTTCCTTAGATCAAATTTCAAAAACAGGAAGAGTTGCACAAGGAGTGAGATTGATTAATTTAAAAGATAATCAAAAGGTGGCAACAGCAGCAACGATTGAAAAAGAAAACGATGATATTAATTTAGAAGAAATAGAAGAACCAGGGGAAGCTTAAAAAGCTTCTTTTTTTTGTTTTACAAAAAAAAGAAAATCCACGTGAAACATCG
>CAJTLA010000002.1:0-30765 GCA_910576985.1 uncultured Bacilli bacterium | reverse complement strand
CGAAAATAAAAAGAATGAATGTTCCACGTGAAACATCGAAAATAAAAAGAATGAATGTTCCACGTGAAACATCGAAAATAAAAAGAATGAATGTTCCACGTGAAACATCGAAAAAAATATTGCAAAAAAAATAAAAATAATATATCATATTAATGACACAACATTAATGTTTGAACCAGGTCAGAATCGGAAGATAGCAGCCTTAAGAACCTCTAAATGTGTGTGTCTTTTTTTTGGAGGAAGAATGATTTTATGAATGATGAATATTACATGAGTGTTGCGTTGAAACAAGCAGAGAAGGCTGCAAAAAAAGGAGACGTTCCAGTAGGCGCAGTGATTGTGAAAGATGGAAAAATAATTGCCAAAGGATATAATCAAAAACAAAACAAGAAAAATGCTGTTTATCATGCGGAAATGTTAGTGATTCAAAAATCTTGCAAAAAAAGCAAAAGTTGGTATTTAGATGATTGTATCTTATATGTGACTTTAGAACCATGTTTAATGTGTGCTGGAGCAATAATACAATCGAGAATAAAAAAAATAGTATATGCCACTTCTAGCCCTAAGTTTGGATATATATCAAGTATTGATAAAATAGAAAATCAAAAAAATAATCATATTCCAACAATTAAAGAAGGGGTATGTAAAGAACAATCGATAAAATTATTGAAAAAATTTTTTAAGGATAAAAGAATTTGAAGGTTTTCCTTTTAAATATATGATATAAAATGTTATAATAAAAGAAATTGGAGGTGGAAATGATGTATCAAGCTCTATATAGAAAATATAGACCATCAACATTTGATGACGTAGTCGGACAAGACGTTATAATTCGAACATTAAAAAATGCAATTGAAAATAATAAATTGATTCATGCTTACTTATTTACTGGACCTCGCGGAACAGGAAAAACAAGTACAGCTAAAATTTTAGCGAAAACAATTAATTGTAGTAACTTAGTAGAATTCAAACCTTGTAATCAATGTGATAGTTGTGTACAAATTAATAATAAACAAACAACAGATATTATTGAAATAGATGCAGCCTCTAATAATGGAGTGGATGAAATTAGAGAATTAAAAAATAAAGCCAATCTTGTTCCGTCTAATAGTAAATACAAAGTGTATATTATTGACGAAGTACATATGTTAAGTACTGGAGCATTCAATGCGTTATTAAAAACATTAGAAGAACCGCCTTCCCATATTATCTTTATTTTAGCAACAACAGAGCCACATAAAATTCCTATGACAATTTTGTCTAGATGCCAACGATTTGATTTTAAAAAAATAAGTGTAAAAAAAATAGTAGAAAATTTAGAAAAAATAGTAGAACAAGAAAACATACAAATACAAGAAGAAGCATTGAAAGAAATCGCAGTTTTATCACAAGGAGGAATGAGAGATGCTATTAGCTTATTAGATCAATCAATTTCTTACTGTCCAGAAAAAATTACGTCAAAAGATGTTCATGATATAAATGGAACAATAGGAAATGAAGAATTGATAAAAATTGTAAATGAAATTTTAAATAAGGATATAGCAAAATTATTGAAAATATTTGATGAACTAGATGAAAATGGAAAAAATTTAATTAAATTAGTAGAAGAATTAATTTCTTTTTTAAAAAATATTTTGGTACACAAAATTTCTCCAACTTATTTCGATGAAAGTGATAGTGAAATATATGAAAAAATAAATATCTCAATAAATCAGTTTGATTTATTGAGATATATTAGACAATTCTCAAATGCCGCATATGAAATGAAACGATCAGATAACGAAAAAATAACTTTAGAATTAAATATCATTGAGATGATGAACTTTCAATCTGATAATTGCAAAGAAATAAAAGAAATAACCAAAAAAGAAGAAAAAACAGAAAATGTAAAAAATACACAAATAATTCAAAAACAGGAACAAAGTGAACAAAATAAGGAACAAACAGTAATTTCAAACCAAAAAATAGAAGAAATAAAAATAATTAGAATTAATAATGCTCTTAGTTGCTTTAATAAAAAACTATTATTGGAGTATAAAGAAAAAATAGGATTAGTAAAAAAATTTCTTTTAAATGAAAAATATAGTCAATGGGTCCATTTAATTATGGATGGAGAACTAAAAGCATTAGGAAAAAATTATTTAATTTTTGTTTACAAAGATGAACCAATGTCTTACTTATTTAACCAGAATTGGTGTATAATCGAAGAAATATTAGAAGCAGTATATAATGAAAAATTAAAAGTAGTAGCTACTAATATAGATGACTGGAATCAAATTAAACAAGAATTTAACTCAAAGACGAGAATCTTTGAATGGAAAGAAGAGCCAAACTTAGAAGAAGAAAAAATAGAAAAACAAGAAAATCAAAAAAATGAAATAGAAACCATATTTGATGGTATTATAGAATATAGTGAATAAGAGAGGAAGATTTTATGAACATACAAGCAATGATGAAACAAGCTCAAAAATTACAAAAACAAATGATGGAAGAAAAAGAAAAAATCGATAACATGGAATTTGAAGGAAAATCATCTTTTGTAACAGTAAAAGCCAACGGAAAAAAAGAAATAATAAATATCAAAATTGATCAAGAAACAATAGAAAAAGAAGACATTGAATTATTAGAAGATATGATAGTAGTAGCAATAAACGAAGTGATGAGACAAATTGATGAAGTAACAGAACAAAAAATGGGGAAATACACACAGGGCTTACCAGGAATGTTTTAGTATGAATTATCCTATTACAATAAAAAATTTAATAGAATGCTTTAAAAAATTGCCAGGAATTGGAGAAAAAACAGCAGAGCGACTTGCACTAGCAACGTTAAATTTAGATTCTTCAATAATCCATTTATTTTCAGAATCATTAGAAAATACAAAAATTAAAATAAAAAGATGCGAAATTTGTAATAATCTATCAGAAGAAGAAGTATGTAGTATTTGTAAAGATTCTAATAGAAATCATGAAACAATTTGTGTAGTAGAAGATCCAAAAAATGTAGCATTATTTGAAAAGTTAGGAACTTATCATGGAGTTTACCATGTTTTAGATGGATTGATATCGCCATTAGATGGAATTAATCCTGAAAACATAAACATCGATTCTTTAATAAAACGAATCGAAAAAGAAAATATCAAAGAAGTAATTATTGCAATAAAATCTAGCATTGAAGGAGAAACAACAGCACTTTACATTGTAAAGATATTGGAAAATAAAAATGTGATTGTGTCAAAAATAGCGCATGGAGTGCCATTAGGAGCAGAAATGGATTATATTGATGCTTTAACTTTGGAAATGGCATTAGAAAATAGAAAGAAAATTTCAGAAGAAAACAATAAATAATAATTACTATTATTATGCTAATATTCTTTTTTTATCATAGTATTAAATAGGTGATATTATGATAAAAAAATTTTTTCAGTTTTTCAAAAGAATTATTGTAAGTGGTTTTATGCTATATGGATTTAACTTGATCGTAGCGCCCCTTAACATAATGATTCCATTAAATATGATTACAGTGTTAGCTCTTTCTATTCTAGGATTGCCAGCACTCTTTAGCTTTTTAATTATTTTATTGTTAATCTATTAAGTAGAGGTGAAAATATGTTAGATGACTACAAAGAGAAACAACCTATTATTTATCAAATCATGAAAAACGCTGTTATGAATGATAAAGTTTTTCATGCCTACTTATTAGATACAAAAAACTGCTCTTTTGGAGAGGAAATGGCACTTTCATTTGTGAAATATTTGCTTTGTCCTCTTAAACAAAGTAGTTCAGAAAAATGTGTAGAGTGCACACAATGCGAAAAAATCGACGATTCAAATTATACGGATTTAAAAATAATAAAACCAGATGGCATTTGGATAAAAAAAGAGCAAATGGACGAGCTACAAGAAGAATTTAGTAAAAAAGCAATAGAAGGAAAATATAAAATATATATCATTCATCAAGTAGAAAAACTTAATAAATCAGCAGCCAACTCCTTATTGAAATTCTTAGAAGAACCAGAACAAAATATTATAGCAATACTAACAACAAATAACTTATTTCAAGTACTAGAAACCATAAGAAGTCGTTGTCAAATTTTATCATTTACAAAAAATAAAATAGAAAATTTGGATACAACAATACAAAGGTTGCCGAATTATATAAAGTTCCCTTTGTTTGATTTATCAAACGAAGAAGAACAAGAAAAAAACTTAAAATTAATATCTACAGTAATTGAATTTATCAAGTACCTAGAAAAAAAAGAAATGGATACATTATTATATACAACAAAATTATGGCATAATAAAATAAAAGAAAAAGAAGAACTACTTTTCGCTTTTGATATAATGACTTTTTTTTATAGCGACATATTAAACGAAAAATGTCATCGATCAATAAGAATCTTTGTAGATGAAATAAATCTAATTCAAGAAATAGCATCTAAAAATACAATAGAACAACTTTCAAAAAAAATTACGACCATAATGGAATTAAAAGATAAAATAAAAGTAAATATGAATAATGGATTACTAATAGATAAATTAATATTAAAACTAGTAGGAGGTGAATAAATTGATAGAAGTAGTAGGAGTAATATTTGAAGAAAAAGGATCCACATATTATTTTTCTCCAAAACATTTAAAATTAAAAGAAAACATTACTGTAATTGTTGAAACAAATAGAGGGATACAATTTGGAAAAGTAGTCAAAAAATCGTTTTACATAGAACAAAAAAAACTAAATACCCCATTAAAAAATATTATAAGAATTGCGAGCAAACAAGATTATTATGCCCATAAAAAAAACTTAAAAGATGCCGAAGAAGCACTAAAAAAATGTAGAAAACTAGCGAGTAAACAACAATTAAATATGCAAGTAATTGATTGTAGTTATACATTCGATAGAAGTCAATTAATGTTTCGATTTCTAGCAGAATCTAGAGTTGATTTCCGTTTACTAGCAAAAGAACTAGCTGCTATATACAAAACCCGAATTGAATTAAGACAAGTTGGTGTCCGTGATAAAGCAAAAGAAATCGGTGGAATAGGTCAATGTGGAAGGCAATTATGTTGCTCATGTTTTTTAAAGGATTTTGATTCAGTATCAATTAACATGGCAAAAAATCAAAACATAGCTCTAAATCAAACAAAAATAAACGGATCATGTGGAAGATTATTATGTTGTTTGAAATATGAAGATGAAACCTATACGAAATGTCGAGAATGTTTACCCAAAATAGGAGAAAAAATCCAAACAGAAGATGGAGAAGGGAAAGTAGTATCAATAGATATTCTAACAAAAAAATATTCAATTGAAATTCCTAGAATAGGAATAGTAGAGAAGAGTGTACAATGTGAAAAATGTTAATTATTTATTAGGATATGAAAACTTGAAAATTATCCAAGGAATGGATGAATTTCGTTTTTCTCTAGACTCTGTCTTACTTCCAAACTTTGTAACCATCCGAAAAAATGTAAAAACAATATTAGATATAGGAACTGGGAATGCGCCAATTCCATTAATTTTATCAACAAAAACAAATGCACAAATTATAGGAGTAGAAATTCAAAAACAAAGTGCAGAAATGGCCAGAGAATCAGTAATACTAAACCAATTACAAAATCAAATTCAAATTATTCATGATGATATCAAAAACTGTCCATTTGAAACAGACCAATTCGATATAATTACATGTAATCCTCCATATTTTAAAGTATCGAAAAATTCACATTTTAACTCTCATGATTCAAAAACAATCGCCCGGCACGAAGTAACACTTACCTTATCAGACGTATTTAAAATAGCTCGTAAACTATTAAAAAATCAAGGAAACATCGCACTTGTTCATAGACCAGAACGATTGGTAGATATACTAACAGAAATGAGAAAACAAAACATTGAACCAAAAAAGATACAATATGTTTATCCCAAAAAAGAAGAAAACAGTCATATCTTATTAATCGAAGGAACAAAAAATGGAAAACCAGGATTAAAAATTTTACCACCTTTATATATACACAAAGAAGATGGTAGTTATACAGAACAAGTTTATCAATATTTTTCGTAAACTAAGAAGGTGAATTTATGTCTCAAAAAAGTTATGATAACAGTCCAACTTTATATTTGATTCCAACTCCAATTGGAAATTTAGAAGATATTACAATAAGAACGATTAATACATTAAAACAAGTTGACATTATATTTTCAGAAGATACAAGAGAAACAGGACAATTGTTAAAAAAATTAAATATCAAAAAAATAATGATTCCAAATCACGAACACAACGAAAAAGACAATGGAGAAAAATTATTAGAATATTTAAAATCTGGGAAAAATGTTGGACTTGTCAGTGATCGAGGAACCCCGATTATCAGTGATCCTGGATATTATTTATCAAAAATAGCAATAGACAATCATTACAATGTAGTCTCTTTACCAGGAGCAACAGCTTTAATTCCAGCACTTACCTCCTCAGGATTAAAACCAAGTCCATTTCTTTTTTACGGTTTTTTAAATAGTAAAGAAAGCAAACGAAAAAAAGAATTAGAAGCCTTAAAAGAATTCCCATATACAATTATTTTCTATGAAGCCCCTCATAGAATTACAACAACTCTTAAAAATATATTAGAAGTATTTAAAGAAAGAAACATTAGTATTTCTAGAGAAATTACAAAAAAATTTGAAGAAGTTTATCGTGGAAATATCGAAACAATAATAGAACAAATCAAAAATGCCAAAGGCGAAATGGTAATTGTAGTGGAAGGCAACAATGAAAAAAAGACTTATGACTCTTTATCTATCATAGATCATGTCAACATTTATTTGACACAAGGATACTCAACAAAAGAATCGATCAAAAAAGTAGCCCAAGACAGAAACATAAAAACGAGTGAAGTATATCATACTTATCATAAAATAAAGTAGGTGAAAAAATGAAAATGATTGTTGGATTAGGAAATCCAGGAAAAGAATATAAAGATACAAGACATAACATCGGATTTATGGCATTAGACTTATATGCATCAAAACATCAGGCTAATTTTTCTACCCATAAATTAAATGGAGAATATACCATTGTAGAAAAAAACAAAGAAAAAATTCTTCTATTAAAACCTCAAACCTACATGAATTTATCAGGAGAAGCAGTAAGTAGCTTTGCAAAATATTATAAAATTGATATTTCAGATATATTGATTATTAGTGATGACTTAGATATGGAATTTGGAAAAATAAAACTAAAACCAAAGGGAAGCTCTGGAGGTCATAATGGATTAAAAAATATTGAACACCATCTTCATACAAATGAATATAAAAGACTAAAAATAGGAATAGCAAAAAACAAAAATTATGAAACCAAAGATTATGTTTTAGGAAAAATTCCCGAAGAACAAAGAGAAAAACTAAATAGTGTATTTATAACAGTAAATGATATTATTGATGATTTCAGCACACTACCATTTGAAAAATTAATGAGCAAATACAATAAAAAATGATGAGACTATATGTGTCGTCTTTTTGGCATAGAACAGGAGGAAGAATATGGAATTTTTTGAAAATATATTTCCAGAAATACTTACGACAGGAGAAATTAACGGATTAACAGATGAACTTAAAATGATATATTTATATCAAATATATAAAACAAAAAATAGAAATATTTTATTAATTACAAATAGTTTATTTGAAGCCAATCAATGCTATCAAAGCTTAAACAAATATACAGAACAAGTATATTTATTTCCAATGGATGATTTTTTAACCAGCGAAGCACTTGCAATAAGTCCAGAATTAAAAGTAACAAGACTAGAAACAATCAATCAAACAATGAATCAAAAACCAATCATTATAATTACGAATTTAATGGGAGCACTCCGATTTCTACCTCCTAAAAAAATATTTCAAGAAACAAAAATTACTTTACAAAAAAATACACAAATAGACATTCACCAATTGACAGAAAAACTATTAAAACTCGGATATCAAAGAGAAACAATAGTTAGTAAAACAGGAGAAATTGCCATTCGTGGTTTTGTAATAGATATTTTCCCATTAGGAAAACAAAATCCAATTAGAATTGAATTTTGGGGAGATGAAATTGATTCCATCCGATTATTTGACGTAGACAATCAATTAACCTTACAAGAAATAGACACAATTGAAATTACAGCCAATACAGAATTTTTAATTGATGAAATATTAGAAATAGAACAAAAACAAAGAGAATTAATAAAATATTATACTATACCATCAAAAATATTAGATTATTTAGAAAATCCTATTTGTGTATTTCAGAAATATGATGATATAAAACAAGGATATCAAACATTAGCCCAAGAAATATTTGATTATCAAACAGAAATAGGAGATCAAGGAAAACGATATATGCATCAACTAGAAGAAATAACAGGAAAAGAAATATTATATTTTAATACATTTGATAACCATAAAACAACACAAGTTCAAAGATATGAATCACAAGAATTAGAACCATTTGTAGGAAAAAGTGAACAAATTAAAAATAAAATTTTAGAATATCAAAAAAATAAAAAAACAATTATTATTTGTTTATCAACCCGTTACCAAGCAAACAAATTAATAGAAAAATGGAGTAATGTCTTTTTACATTTCACCTCGACAAAAGAAATAAAGACCGAATACATAAACATTGTTTTACATCCAATTCATCATGGATTTATTTATAACGAATTTATCGTAATAAGTGAACGCGAATTGTTTGCTAAAACAGATACCTCTGCAAAATATAAAAGTAACTTTAAAATAGGAACAAAAATTAAAAATATCGCTAGCTTAGAAGAAGGAGATTATGTTGTACATGTAGCTCATGGAATTGGAAAATACTGTGGATTAAAAACATTAACAAAAAATGGATTCAAAAAAGACTATTTAAACATTGAATATAAAGATGGAGACCATTTATATGTTCCAGTAGAAAAGATAGAATTTATTCACAAATATTCTTCTAAAGAAGCATCAATACCGAAATTAAATAAATTAGGTAGCACAGAATGGCAAAAGAAAAAATTAAAAGCAAGAGAAAGAGCAGAAAGTATTGCAGCCGATTTATTAGAACTTTATGCAGCAAGAGAATCTATAAAAGGATTTGCCTTTATAGATGATACAAAAGAACAATACGAATTTGAAAAACAATTTCCATATCAAGAAACAATAGATCAAATAAAAGTTACAGAGGAAATTAAAAAAGATATGCAAAAATCTCAACCAATGGATCGATTATTATGTGGAGATGTAGGATACGGAAAAACAGAAGTAGCTTTTCGAGCAATATTTAAAGCAATTGATTCAGGAAAACAAGTTGCCCTTTTATGTCCAACGACAATTTTATCACAACAACATTATCGAAATGCAATAGAGCGATTTCAAAATTTTCCAATCAATATCTGTTTATTAAATCGATTTGTATCAACAAAAAATATAAAACATAATATAGACCAAATAAAAGAAGGAAAAATAGATCTTGTAATAGGAACACATAGATTATTAAGCGAAGATATAGAATTTAAAGATTTAGGATTATTGGTAATAGATGAAGAACAACGATTTGGAGTAAAACACAAAGAAAAAATAAAAACATATAAAAATAATATTGATGTATTAACATTATCTGCCACACCAATTCCTAGAACTTTACAAATGTCAATGGCAGGTATTCGTAGTATGTCTTTAATTGAAACACCACCAGTGAATCGATATCCAGTTCAGACATATGTATTAGCAGAAAGTCATCAAATGATAAAAGATGCAATTTATAAAGAATTAGGAAGAAATGGACAAATTTTCATATTATACAATCGAATCGAAAGTATGGAACAAAAAGAACAGGAAATAAAACAATTAGTAAAAGAAGCTAGAATTATAAGTATTCATGGTAGAATGGACAAAAAAGAAATAGAAGATAGAATGATTGCATTCATTAATAATGAATATGACATTTTGCTTTGTACAACCATTATTGAAACAGGAATAGACATGCCAAATGTTAACACATTGATTATTATAGATGCAGATCATTTTGGTTTATCGCAACTTTATCAAATTAGAGGACGAGTAGGAAGAAGTAATAAGATTGCTTATTGCTATTTAATGTATTCCTCAGGAAAAACATTATCAGAAATCGCAACCAAAAGATTAAATGTAATAAAAGACTTTACAGAATTAGGCAGTGGATTTTCAATAGCGATGAGAGATTTATCGATAAGAGGAGCAGGAGATGTACTAGGTAGTGAACAAGCAGGATTCATTGACACAGTAGGAATGGAATTATTTTTAGAAATGTTAAATGAAGAAGTAGAGAAGATAAAAGGAAAAACGATAGAAGAAAAACAAGAAGACCAACCATTATTAGATATAGAAACAGCAATTGATGACAATTATGTAACAGAATCAGAACTAAAAATAGAAATTCATCAAAAAGTCAATAAAATTGATTCCAAAGAAAAATTAGAAGAAATAAAAAAAGAAATAGAAGACCGATTTGGAAAAATATCTGAGAACTTAGAAATTTATATGTATGAACAATGGTTTGAGAAATTAGCACATAATCTCAAAATAGAAAAAGTAAATCAAACCAAAAACTTTATTGAACTAACACTAAATTCTGAAAATATGAAATTGATAGATGGAGAAACTTTATTTTTCAAAGCAACTTCTCTAACTAGATCAATTCGTTTTATCAATAAAGATAAAAAATTACTTATTATCTTAGATATTGTCCATTTAGAACGCCACTTTATTTATTATTTAATAGAATTAATGGAAATTTTGAAAGAATGTACAAAAAAATAAGCGATTTAAGCTTATTTTTTTATATATTATCACATTGCATAATTATTTTTGGAACAACTTGTTTTTTTCTAGAAAGAATATCAGGAATGTAAACACCTAATTCAGCATCAGATAAATGAAAAGCTTCTTTAATAATGTTTTTAGCACCATCACTAAATAACATATGAGAACCATTTCGAATAACATCAGTTACAATCAAAATAGTAAATAAATAATCATTTTCAAGAGAAACTTGATTCAATAATTTTTGATATTCTGACTTTTGATCTAATACCTCATTCACATCACCAACAAAAATTTGAGCAATCGACATTTTATGATCACCTAATGGATAAGTCTTAAAATCAGTATAAAGTACTTCTTCAATTGTTTTTCCAGCAATGGATAACCCAGCCTTTAACATACTTTCTCCATATTCTTCATAATTTAAATTAGTAATATTACAAAGATCTTTGACAACTTTCCGATCGATATCTGTTGTAGTAGGTGATTTTAAAACCATAGTATCTGATAAAATTCCAGATAACATCAAACCAGCCATCGATTTTGGAATTGGAATCAAATTTTCTTGATACATTTGATAAATAACTGTATTTGTACTACCAACAGGCATATTTCTAAAATTAATAGGCATTTCAGTACCAACAGACCCAATATTGTGATGATCAACAATCTCAATAATTTCGGCCTCATCTAATCCAATCGCACTTTGCTCATAAGTATTATGGTCAACAAGAATTACTTTATATCTTGAAATATCATGAGCATCAGAAAGTCTAACAATTCCAAGACATTGATCTTTTTGATCAATCACTGGATAATAGCTGTATTTTGTTTTATTCGCAATTGATACAAACTCAGTTACATCTTCAGAATCTTTAATACAAAGAACATCAGTAACAGATAAAATATCACTCGCATACTTACATAAATTTAAAATTCTAGTAACCTTGAAAGTATCATAATCTGTCTTAATAATATTGACTTTATTTTGTTTGGCGATTTCTAAATGTTCTGGCTTAATATCAGAAATCCCAGTTAAAATAATTAATTTTACTCCCTGACTCACAGCATATTCAATAATACTATGACGATCTCCCATAATTAAAATCTTAGAAGAATCTAATTTAACAGTTTCAATAAAAGTAGTACTTTTATAAGAAGCCACCAATGTCTCTCCTTCTATCTCATCATCAAAACGATTCACACTAGTTCCATGTAAAACTTCCAAAATATTATCATAAGAAGCCTTAAAATGATGAAGATCATCCGATAATTGATCATTCGCAATATCTTTCATACTAAGAATACCAACCAATTGTTGTTTATCATCAACCACAGGAATTTTATGAATTCCCGCTTTTGTCATCTCTAAAAAACCTTGATAAGCAGAAGTTTTATCATTAATAAAATATCCTTTAGAATATTTAAGATCTCTTACTTTTGCCTTTACATCATTTAAATATTTTGGTTCCTTTACTCCAAAATAATCTAATACAAATTTTGTTTCATGATTAATTTCACTTAAAACAACAGGAACCGTATCCATACCTAGTTGATTTTTTAAATAAGAAAGTGTAATTGCAGCAGTAACACTATCTGTATCTGGTCTTCGATGACCAAAAATAAATACTTTTTCCATAAACGCCTCCTAAAAAATGTATATAACATTATATCATAATTTTTATTAATTGTATCGTATAAATTATTTATTTTCTCACAAAATATGGATAGAAAGTGAGGTATATATGAAATCAACCGGTGTAATTAGAAGAATTGATGAACTAGGAAGAATTGTAATTCCAAAAGAAATAAGAAAAACATTACGCATTAAAGAAGGAGAAAATCTAGAAATTTATATTGAAAATGAAACAATTATTTTAAAAAAATACTCTGCAATGAAAAACTTAAACGATTTCGCGCAAACCCTAACAGACTCTATTTATAGTTTATTAAAAAATAATATTTTTATTATGGATACTGACAATGTGATCGCAGCAACAGGAGAATTAAAGAAAAAATATTTAGGAAAGCCCATTAGTGAGACTATGGAAAACTATATTAGTAGAAGAGATAGTATGTTAGAAAAATATCCGAAAAAATTAAAAATAACAGAAGAGGAAGAAGAAGGATGCTATGCTTATTCCTCTATTGTAGCCAATGGAGATGCAGTAGGAATGATACTAATATTTTCAAAAGATGAATCATTAACTGGTAGCGAAGAACAAATTGTCAAAATAATTGCTAATTTTTTAGCCAAACATCTTGAACAATAAAAAAAGTTATGTTATAATGGCCTCGTTTAAAAAACTGTGAAAGAGAGAAAACTAGAACTTTTATTTTTAGAGAACTTGTGGATGGTGAAAACAAGCAATAAAAACTAGTGGAAATGGCTCTGGAGTTGTTTATCCAAATCATTAGGATAAAACGTAATTCGCGTTAAGAAATCAAGGCAAAAATGTATGTGTATAAAAAGCACAAAACAGAAATTTTTGCGAAAAAAGGTGGTACCACGTAAAACACGTCCTTTCAAACAAGACGTGTTTTTTTATAAAATTTAAGAGAGGTGAAACAAAATGGCAAGATATTTTGAAAAAATTAGTTGGGAACAATGGAAAAAAGATATCGGAAATGACAAACAAGTTTACAGTAACCATGAATTACCACGTCGTCAAACAAAATATAGCGCAGGTTATGATTTTAAAAGCCCAATAGAATTTACTTTACATCCAGGAGAAACAAAAAAAATTCCAACAGGTGTAAAATTTACCATGAACGAAGACGAATTTTTAATGTTAGTAGTAAGAAGTAGTATGGGCTTTCAATACAATGTGCGAATGACCAACCAAATTGGAATTTTTGAAAAAGACTACTATAACAATGAATTAAACGAAGGACATGCTATGATCAGTCTTCAAAATCATGGAACAAAAGATTACACCGTAAAAATTGGAGATCGAATCGCTCAAGGAATATTCTCAAAATTTTTAACCATAGAAAGTGAAGAAGAAATCAGTACCATTCGAAAAGGTGGAATAGGAAGCACAAATAGGGAGGAAAAAAAATGAAAGAAAAATTTTATATTACAACTGCAATTACTTATACTTCAGGGAAACCCCACATAGGAAACACCTATGAAATCGTACTTGCAGATGCCATCGCCCGTTATAAAAGATTAATGGGATACGATGTCTATTTTCAAACAGGAACAGATGAACACGGAGAAAAAATTGAACAAAAAGCAAAAGAAAAAGGAAAAAAGCCACAAGAATTTGTGGATGAAGTAGCACTAGAAGTACGTAGAATTTGGGATGTAATGAATACAAGCTATGATAAATTCATAAGAACTAGTTCACCATCACATAAAAATCAAGTGGCAAAAATCTTTAAACGCCTTTATGAGCAAGGAGATATTTACAAAGGAGAATATGAAGGTCTTTACTGCACACCTTGTGAATCCTTTTTTACAGAAACACAAGTGGTGGACTCAAAATGTCCAGATTGTGGCCGCGAAGTACATAAAATGAAAGAAGAAGCCTACTTTTTAAAACTAAGCAACTATAGCAAACAACTAGAAGAATATATAGAGAAACATCCTGACTTTATAGAACCAATGAGCAGAAAAAATGAAATTATCAATAACTTTATTAAACCAGGATTGCAAGACCTATGTGTATCTAGAACATCTTTTGATTGGGGAATTCCAGTAGAATTTGATCCAGGACATATTGTTTATGTATGGATTGACGCCTTAAGTAACTATATTACCTTTCTAGGATATAATGTAGAAGGAGAAAGTACAGAAGAATTTAAAAAATATTGGCCAGCAGATCTACATTTGATTGGGAAAGATATCCTCCGTTTTCATACGATTTATTGGCCAATAATGCTAATGGCTCTCGATTTACCACTTCCCAAAAAAATATTTGGTCATCCATGGTTACTAATGGGAAATGACAAAATGAGTAAATCCAAAGGAAATATTATCTATGCAGACGATTTGGTAAGCTCCTTTGGAGTAGATGCCATTCGTTATTATTTACTACATGAAATTCCCTTTGCCAATGATGGAACATTTACTTATGAATTATTAATAGAAAGAGTAAACTCCGATTTAGCAAACATCCTAGGAAACCTAGTAAATAGAACAATCTCAATGTCAAAAAAATATTTTGATGGAGAAATTAAAGAACCTAACCAAAAAGAACCAATCGATGAAGAACTTATTTCTATTGCATTAAATGCTCCAAAGAAAATAGAAGCAAAAATGAAAGAATACCGAATTGCAGATGCCATTGATGAAATATTTGAAATCTTCAAAAGAAGTAACAAATATATTGATGAAACACTTCCATGGATTCTAGCTAAAGAAGGAAAAGAAGAAAGACTCGCTACAGTACTATATAACTTACTAGAATCAATTAGAATCGGTGCTATTTTATTACAACCATTTTTACCAGAAACATCAGACGCTATATTTAAACAACTGAATACAGAAAACCGATTTATAGAATCAATAAATGATTTTAATGGATTAGATATCGGAATTATTTTAAACGATCCAACACCATTATTTATAAGAATCGATAAAGAAAGTAAAATGAAAGAAATGTGTAAATAGTTGTAAATTGTCGAACAAAAATCATATAGTTTTAGTTGCCCCAATATAAACAACGTGTTATAGTAATAGTGTCGTTTATAAAAAATAGAATTATAGAGGGAGAACTTATGACTACTAAGAATAAAGATATGAAGTGGGTTGTACTTGGATTCATCACTGTTTCATTACTCATCTTTGGTAGTATCGTAGTAGAATATAATTGGATAGATGTAATATACTTGATATGCTTATTAGTATATTTAGGACGTTATCTCTATATAAAAATAAAATGTTAAAAATTATACGAAAGTATAGTTTTTTTTTGAAATAGGATAGCTATCAATTTATATTTATGATAGAATATATTATGAACGTATTTAGAAAATGGTGATGTAAATGGGAAAAATAATAGCTTTGGTAAATCAAAAAGGCGGAGTTGGAAAAACAACCTCTAGTATTAATTTAGCCGCCTCATTAGGTGTTTTAAGAGAAAAAGTATTATTAATCGATTTAGACCCACAAGGAAATGCAACAACAGGAGTTGGAATAGATAAAGGGGAAGTTCAAAAAAATGTTTATGACTTAATGATTGATAACGCAGAAATCAATGAAGTCATTATTAAAACAAAATTCAAAAACCTTTATATCATACCATCTAACATTGTCCTTGCAGGAGCTGATATTGAATTATTAGAAAAAAGTAGACTAGATCCAGAATTTCAAAAAGGTGGCCAACTAAAAAAACACTTAGACCAAGCCAAATCTATGTTTGACTATATCATCATTGATTGTCCACCTTCACTGGGAATTTTAACAACCAATGCACTAACAGCAGCTGACTCAGTAATCATACCTGTACAATGTGAATTCTTTGCACTAGAAGGAATTATGCAATTATTAAATACAATTATGTTGGCACAAAAAAACCTAAACCCAACATTAGACATAGAAGGCGTATTATTAACAATGTTAGACAATCGAACCAACTTAGGATTAGAAGTTGTAGAAGACATCAAAAGTTACTTCAAAGAAAGAGTTTATGATACAATTATTCCACGTTTGGTTCGACTTTCAGAAGCCCCAAGTCATGGAAAACCAATTATAGCGTATGATCCAAATAGTAGAGGAACAGAAGCCTATTTAAACTTAGCAAAGGAGGTATTAGAGCGAAATGGAAAATAGAAGAGCACTAGGAAGAGGATTAGAACAACTCTTCAATAGCGATAACTTAGATATTGAAAGTATTGAAAAGCAAATCTACGAAACCACCCCCAATGAAGAAATAATGGAAATTAAAATTTCAGACTTAAGACCAAACCCATATCAACCAAGAAAAAACTTTAAAGATGACAGTTTAAAAGAACTTGCAAACTCTATCAAAGAACATGGTGTATTTCAACCAATTATTGTAAAAAAAAGTATCAAAGGTTATGAAATCGTAGCAGGGGAAAGAAGATATCGTGCCAGTAAATTAGCAGGATTAGAAACAATACCAGCAATCATCCGAAAATTCACAGACGAACAAATGATGGAGATTGCCCTTCTTGAAAACCTGCAAAGAGAAAATTTAAATGCAATAGAAGAAGCAGAAGCCTATAAAGCCATGATTGACAATTTAAACCTTACCCAAGATGAATTATCAAGACGAGTAGGAAAAAGTAGAAGTCACATCACGAATTTACTTGGAATTTTAAGATTACCAAAAGAAGTTCAAAAAGAAGTAGCCAACGGATCTATTAGCATGGGTCATGCCAGAGTACTAAGCAAATTAGAATCAGAAGAAAAAATTATAGAATTATCTCGTCAAATCATAGAAGACAAACTACCAGTAAGAGATATTGAAGAAAAAACAAAACAAGGAGTCGAAAGAAAAAACAAAATTACAAGACATAAAGAATCTAATGAATATCAATACGTAGAAGACTTATTAAGAGAAAAATTAGATACAAAAGTAAAAATTAAAGAAAAGAAAATAGAAATCCAATTTAGTAACGTTGCAGACTTAAATCGGATTTTAGAAATCTTAAATGTAAAGGAGTAAAATATGGATACTTTTAGAGAAGTAGTACTAGTCAAAGAAGTTGTCCAACCAATTTTAATAATTGCATTTAGTGTCATTATTTATATGATACTTGGAAAAATTATAAAATACTTATATAAGAAACCAGTCAAAAGAATGGATCAAAAAAAGAGAAGAACCCTTTTAACAGTTCTAAAAAGTGTGATCAAATACATTATATTATGTATTGATATCATATTAATTTTAAATGTTTATAACGTCAACACAAGTGCCATCCTAGCATCATTTGGAGTAATAGGAGCAGTACTAGGACTTGCAATGCAAGATTTATTAAAAGATATCATAGCAGGATTAACAATCCTATTTGAAGACCAATACAGGGTTGGAGACTGGATTCAAGTAGGAGACTTTAAAGGAGAAGTAACCTTTTTAGGATTAAAAACAACAAAAATCAAAGCTTATACAGGAGAAACAAAAATCGTATCCAATCGTACACTAACAGAAATTACAAACTTTAACATGCAAAACTCTTTAGCAATAGTAGATATATCAGTTGCTTATGAATCAGACTTACAAAAAGTAGAAAGAGTATTATATGCACTATGTATTGACCAACAAGAAAAAATTCCATTTTTAAAAGGAAAAATTGAATTATTGGGAATACAAGAATTAGCTGAAAGTGCTATCGTTTACCGAATTGTCGCTCCTTGTAAATCTATGGAACATGTTGGAGTAGAACGGCTTCTTAGAAAAGCAATTAAAACCGCATTGGACCGAAACCATATATCAATTCCATACCCTCAGGTGGTGGTGCATAATGAAAGAGTATAAATTAGGAAGTATTGTAACTATGAAAAAAGGTCACCCCTGTGGAACGAATGAATGGGAAGTGACTAGAATTGGAGCTGATATCAAAATAAAATGTAAAGGGTGTGGACGAATAATCATGTTGCCAAGAATAGAATTTAACAAAAAATTAAAAAAAATAATTGAGTAGGAGGAGTTATGAAAAAGAAAAAAAACAAAAAGAAGATCATGCTTGGACCTGTAATTACCATTATCATTTTAACACTCATATTAATGATAATCAGTTCTATTTGTTCTATGTTAGGAATAGGTGGATATAAAACAGAAATTGTAAATAAATCTTTAGAATCTTCTTTAGTTACTGTAAAAAACATTTTTAGTATCGATGGAATGAGGTATATCTTTAGTAATGTTGTATTAAACTTTCGAGCCTTTGAACCTTTAGTACTCATTATTATGTCTTTTATCGCAATTAGTATTGGAGAATCAAGTGGATTGTTTAAAGCTATTTTTACTCCATTCAAAAAAATAAATTCCAAAACAACCACATTTTTAGTTTTTCTATTAGGAATAATTTCCTCAATTATTGGAGAATATAGTTATATTATTCTAATTCCATTCATTAGTGTCATGTATAAACATCTAGGAAAAAACCAAGTATTGGGAGTATTAACGATATTTTTAGGAATTACACTAGGATATGGAACAGGCGTTTTCTACAACTTTAATACATATCAATTAGGACAACTAACACAAGAAGCCGCCACAATAGAGGTAGATAAAAACTACCAATTTGGATTATTATCAAACATTTATATTATGTTAATAAGTACAATGATTCTAGCATTCGTAGGAACACTATTAATACATAAATTTTTAGAACCAAAATTCAAAAAAAGAACCATAGAAGATGATGATTTAGTGATCTCTAAAAAAGCTTTAATCATAAGTAATATTACATTCCTGATAATCCTAGGAATTACAATTTATATGATTATACCAGGATTACCAAATTCAGGACTATTACTAGATATGAAGCAAGAAACTTATATCGCTAGATTATTTAGTGAAAGCGCTCCATTTAGAGATGGAATCATGTTTATTTTTGTAATCATGGCCATGATTTGTGGAGGAGTCTATGGCTACTTCTCGGGGAACATTAGAAATACACATGAATACAGTTTAGACTTATCAAAAAGCTTTGATAATATTGGTTACGTATTTGTTCTTATGTTTTTTACATCAATGATGTCTGGAATATTAGAGTGGACAAATTTAGGAGAAGTCATTGCAGTAAATCTTGTAGAATTTATGAGTTCTCTTCAATTTTCAGGAGTCGCACTAATTGTAAGTTTAATTTTCGCAATCACGATTATGAGTATTTTAATTCCATCTACCATTACCAAATGGAGTTTAGTATCACCAATGATTATCCCTCTATTTATGAGATCGAATATCACCCCAGACTTTACTCAATTTGTATTTACAGTTTCAGATGGAATCGGAAAAAGTATCACACCATTATTCATTTACTTTATCGTTATGATTGCATTTTTACAAAAAGATAATCAAGCAAGTGAAGAAGTAACGATTTTTGGAACCATGAAACTAACACTACCAATCATATTGATGATCACAGGACTTTGGATTTTAATACTTGTTTGTTGGTTCCTAGCAGGGCTTCCACTTGGAATAGGCGGATATTCAACCCTTTAAAACTGATTTTTCAGTTTTTTTGTTCTCATGAAAATCCAATTTCTATCTTCAAAAACTTTTTATTGTAATAATCCATCAACACATCCTTGCCACCCAACCAAGCACCATGTTATAATAAAACAGAAAAGAGGCGATAACATGAGTTTAACAGCAGGAATCGTAGGATTACCAAACGTAGGAAAATCAACCTTATTTAACGCAATTACGAAAAAAAACATTTTAGCGGCCAACTATCCATTCGCAACCATTGAACCAAATGTAGGAGTAGTAACAGTACCAGATCTAAGACTACAATATTTAGAAGAACTATATGCACCAGAAAGACTAATTCCAACAACATTTGAATTTACAGACATAGCAGGATTAGTCAAAGGAGCAGCCAATGGAGAAGGATTAGGAAATCAATTTTTATCCCATATTAGAGAAGTAGATGCAATTGTCGAAGTAGTAAGATGTTTTGAAGACTCTAACATAATACATGTAGAAAACGATGTAGACCCAATTAGAGATATTGAAATTATCAATGTAGAATTAATGCTAGCAGACTTAGAAATTGTAGAAAACAGAATCTCAAAAATTGGAAAAAAAGCAGGAATGTCCAAAGACAAAGAAACTATAGAAGAATATAACTTATTAAACAAAATCAAAGAACAACTAGAAAAAAATGAACCAATCAGAAAACTAGAACTCACAGAAGAAGAAAAAAATATTATAAAACCATTTCATTTATTGACAAATAAACCAATTATCTATATGGCAAACATCAATGAAAATGAAATTGGAAAAACCAACCAATATGTAGAACAAGTAAAAGAATATGCACAAAAAGAAAACACACAAGTAATTACAGTATGTGCGAAAATAGAATCAGAACTAAGTGAATTAGAAGAACAAGATAAACAAGAATTTTTAAACGAACTTGGAATTGAAGAAAGCGGATTAGACCAACTCATCAAAGCCACATATTCCTTACTTGGACTTGCTACATACTTCACAGCAGGAAGTGATGAATGTAAAGCATGGACATTCAAAAAAGGAATGAAAGCACCAGAATGTGCAGGAATTATCCACACAGACTTTGAAAGAGGATTTATCAAAGCAGAAATCATGAGTTATGAAGATTTAAAACAATATGGAAACGAAAAAGCAGTAAAAGAAGCAGGCAAAATGAGACTAGAAGGAAAAGAATATATCATGCAAGATGGAGACATCTGTTACTTCAGATTCAATGTTTAAAAAGGAGAGAATATGAAAAATAAATATAATATGTCTAAAGAAGACAACATATTTTTTGCCAAAAGAAAATTAGTAGATAATATATATAAAAGTGCAAACTTAGAAGGAATTGCTGTAACATTTGCAGATACATATTCCTTTATGAATAATGTAAATACTGGAACGATTTCAGTAGATGATATGTTAAAACTAAAAGGACTAAAAGACTGTTGGGAATTTGTACTAAATACCATAGAAGAAGAACTCACAATTGACTATATTAAAAAAGTTCACTTTCAAATATGCAAAGGACAAAACATAACCCCACTTGGAGAATTTAGAGAGAAAGGAGTAGGAATCACAGGGACCACATGGAGACCAAAACTCCCAAGTGAATGTGACTACGAAAAAGAACTAAAACAACTAAAAACTATTCCAAATGAACTAGATAGAATTATCAGTATCTTTTGTTGGATTCAAAGAAGTCAAATGTTTTTAGACGGTAACAAAAGAGTAGCTAATCTAGTAGCAAACAAAGAAATGATCAAGTATGGTCAAGGAATTATATCAATACCAGTAGAAAAAATAGGAAACTATTTCATACAACTCATCAACTACTATGAAACAGGAAACATAGAAAACCTCAAACAATGGATCTATCAAAACTGCATTGATGGAATTGAATAAAATATTTTAGAATAAAATGAATTAGGGTTTACAAAAACTCTATATTTTGTTATAATCAAAAGCGAGTATGAAATTACTCCTTGCTTAATTTATAAGCCAATAGACCATAAGGAGGTGTAAAAATGACAAACTATGAAATCATGTTCATTGTTCGATCAACCTTAGGAGAAGATGAAATCAAAAAAGTAGTAGAAAACTTTGAAGGAATCTTAACCTCAAACGGAGCGAAAATAACAGATAAAAAAGAAATGGGTCAACGTGAACTAGCTTATGAAATCAAAAAATGTAAAAATGGTTACTATTTTGTATTTGAAGTAGAAGCAAATGATGATAAAGCGATTAAAGAATTTGATCGACTTTCACTTATCAATAGTGCAATCCTTCGTCACTTAATTACAAAAATAGAAGATTAGGAGGGAAATGCATGAATCGTGTTGTATTAATAGGAAGATTAACTGGCAAACCAGAATTACGTTATACAGGATCAAACTTACCATATACTCGTTTTTCAATTGCCGTTAACCGTAACTATAGCAATGCCCAAGGGCAAAGAGAAACAGACTTTATCAACATTGTTGCTTGGAGAAAACAAGCAGAAAATGTTTGTAACTTTTTAAATAAAGGAAGTTTAATTTCAGTAGATGGAAGAATACAAACAGGAAGTTATGATGACAAAGATGGAAACAAACGTTACACAACAGAAGTAGTAGCAGATACTGTTCAATTTTTAGAGACAAGAGCACAAAGCCAAAATAGAACTTCAAACTCTAACGAAGAAACAGTAACTCCTTACGACTATCAAAATGTCCCAACAAATGATGTCAATATTGACAACGATCCATTTGCAGACTTTGGAGATAGTGTTTCCATTGATGACAACTTCTTAGACTAAAAGGAGGAAAATAAAATGGCTGATTTTTATAGAAAAAAGAAAAAAGTTTGCCAAATGTGTGCAAAAAAAGATGTCAATTATAAAGATGTTGACATCATAAAAAAATATATCAGTAATGGAGATGGGAAAATTTTACCTAGAAGACTTACTGGAACATGTGCAAAACACCAAAGACAAATCGCAAACCAAATCAAAAAAGCACGCTTTATGGCATTAATACCATTCGTAAGAAGATAAGAGCAATCTTATTTTTTTTGAATCAAAAATTGTTTTAACAATTCACATGGCTTTTTATTTTCAATAATATCATAAAGACATTCCAATATTGGAAATGAAATATCTGATTTCTGAATCAGTAAATGCATTGAATATAACGCATCTAAGCCTTCAATTGTATTTAGATTTTTATACAAAATAATCTCTTTTTCATTAGCATTATTTCCGATTAAATAACCAAAAGAAAAATTTCTAGATTGAGAACTAGTACAAGTCAACAATAAATCTCCAATTCCAGCCAACGATAAAATAGTCGAACTATTTCCACCTAGCAGATCAATTAACCTTTGAATATCATGTAATGATTTCGTAATATACAAAGCACTCGTTGAGTCAGAAAAACCCATTCCTTTTAATATACCAGCCCCAATCGCAATGACATTTTTGATAGAACCACAAATTTCAATTCCATGAATATCATCTGTGACACAGAAATGAACACGCTCAAAAGCACTTTGAATCAAACTAGAAGTTTCCGGATTCTGAGTTCCAAGAGATAATCCAATTGGAACTTTTTTAATCATATCAATTGCAAAAGATGGACCAGAAATAATAGCCAAACGATCCATAGGAATATACTTCAAAATAATATCAGAAAGAAAAAAATGGCCAACCATGCCTTTACTAGCAACACACAAATGTTGATTTGTAATCAAAGACTGTAAATCTTTCACAACGTCTTCTACAAAAATACTAGGAACAGCAATCACAATCAACAAAGAATCTTTGATTGCCTGCTTCATATCCGTTGTAAAAACAATATCAGAAGGAATCATATAATCAGGCAATTTGAAACTGCTTTTATTCCTACGCAACTCCAATATTTCTTCCTCAAACCTAGACCACATAACAACTTCATGATGCTCATGTAATACACTCGCTAAAGCAAGTCCATAAGCTCCAGTCCCTAAAACCGCAACTTTCATATTGTTCACCTCAATCTTATTGTACCACATTTTCAAAAATCCATTTGTATTATACAAAAATATGCATTATAATAGATGTAAACCTCTTAATAAACACTTTTTATAACAAAATGATAAAAAAATAGAAATTGATAAAATAACAAAAAAAGTAATATAATATTAAAATATAGAAAGAAGAGATTATATGATGATTGACACACACTGTCATTTAGGAAAAGAAGATTATGAAAACGTAGAAGTAGTGATTAAAAACATGGAAAATAACATTATGATTGCAAGTGGAGTAAACAATGAAACAAATCAAGAAGTATTAGAACTCATAAAAAAATATCCAAATGTATATGGAGTAATAGGAATCCATCCCAACGAAGTTTCCACTAGTAATGAAGCATCTATCAATTGGATAGAAGCACAATTAAAAAATCCAAAAATAGTAGGAATAGGAGAAATAGGACTTGATTACCACTATGGAATAGAAGAAAAAGAATTGCAAAAACAAATTTTCAAACAACTTCTAGAACTCGCTCGAAAATATAACTTACCAGTAGTGATACATACTAGAGATGCCATAGAAGAAACATATCAAATCTTAAAAGAATTTAAAGATTTAAAAATAATACTTCATTGTTATAGTGGGAGCGTAGAAATGGCTCAACAATTTTTAAAATTAAACGTTTATTTTGGAATAGGCGGAGTTGTAACATTTAAGAACAGTCGAGTTTTAAAAGAAGTCGTAAAAATGATTCCATTAGATCATATCTTATTAGAAACAGATAGTCCTTACTTAACTCCAGAACCATTTAGAGGACAAAAAAATGAACCAAAAAATATACTCTTAGTAGCACAAACAATCGCTCAAATAAAAGAAATTACTTTAGAACAAGTATTAAAAACAACCACAGAAAATGCCAACCAACAATTTGACTTTCACAAACCTCTATGATACTATAATAATAGTGAAAATAGAGGTGACATAATGAATATAGTGATTCTAGGAAACATAGGAAAATGGATTAGCTGCCTATTAGTTAGCTTTACTTCTTTTTTTAGTGGATCGGTTATAGAAAAGGAAAAACTAGAAGCAACAAACTTGAATGAAAACAAAAGTTATAGCACAGTAAACGAAATAATACCATATGAATCAAACATTATTTATAACTCAAAATTACCTTCTACAATCAAAAAAACAATCAAAGAAGGAGAAGTAGGAATTATCACCACATTAAACAATGAAAAGCAATTAGTAAAACAACCAGTTGCTGAAGTAATAGAACAAGGAACAGGCGCAAAAGGAGAATATATAGGAAAAGTAACCAGTTATAGTCCAGACTGTCCAGGCTGTAGTAAAACAGGAGCAGTCGCATGCCATACAAAAAATAGAGGAAACCATAGTTTAATTAATGATGGAATTTATTATAATGATGAAGAATTTGGAAACGTCAGAATTTTATCTACAGCTACCTCCTTTCCATGTGGAACCATTATCAAAATAGATAATGGAAAAGCAGAACCCTATTATGGAATTGCTTTAGACCGAGGAACAGCCATGAATAAAGCTTGGCAAAACGGAACCGTATGGATTGATGTTGCATATCAAACGAAACAAGACATTCAATCAGGTAATACCAGCGGAACCAACGTACAATTCAGTGTCCAAAGATGGGGCTTTTAATAAAAAAGTGGAATGCCACTTTTTTTTGTAGAGAAAATAAAATAACGCAATATCATCATAAATTCTTCTGAATTTATTTTTACTCACCTCAAAGATTACTAGACCATCAAAGACTACATTTTTTAATTTTAAAATTTAAATACAAAAAATGAAACCAAAACAACAGACAAACATTGACTTATATGGATTTTAAGCTTAAAATGGCTATAGAGGATTATTTCAAACTATTCAGTAATTCAAATAGGAGGCCACTATGGAGTATTCACCAAATAAAATGAAAACATTACTAGAAAAAAACGGATTTAATTTAAAAAAAAACTTTGGTCAAAATTTTATTATCGATGAAAACATCATTGATGGCATCATTAAAAAATCAGAAATTGATCAAGATACATTGGTATTAGAAATCGGACCAGGAGCAGGATCCTTAACTTATAAACTAAGTGAACAAGCAGGTAACGTCATTGCCTATGAAATAGATAAACAACTAAAACCAGTACTAGATACTACTTTAAAAGACAAAACAAATATTGAAATCATTTATCAAGATTTTTTAACAGCAGATGTAAAAACAAAAATTAAAAATCACAAAAAACTATATGTAGTAGCGAATCTTCCATATTATATAACGACTCCAATCATTATGAAAATAATTGAAGACAAACTACCCGTTCAAAAAATAGTAGTAATGGTTCAAAAAGAAGTAGGGAACAGATTCAAAGCAAAACCAGGAACAAAAGATTACAATTCCTTATCAGTCTTTCTCGACTATTACTTTGACATCAAAAAAATAATGGATATTAGTAAACATGTATTTTTGCCCAAACCAAACGTTGATAGCATTGTGATAGAAATGAAAAAGAAACCACAAAAACAAGTAAAAAATGAGCAACTATTATTTAAACTCATCAAAGACTCATTCAAACAAAAAAGAAAAACAATGAAAAATAACTTAAAAGAATATCCATTAGATCAAATAGAAACCATATTAAAAAAACATAACTTTGATTTAACCACAAGAGCAGAACAAATACCACTCGAAATATTTATAGAAATAGCCAATGAAATAGAAGTAAGGATGTGAAATTATGATTAACAAAAAATGGGATATTATTTTAGAACAAGAAATGAAACAGGACTACTTTAAAACACTCGGAACATTTGTCAAAAATGAATACAAAACAAAAATAGTCTTTCCAGAATATCAAGACATATTCAATGCTTTAAGATATACAGATTATGATGAAGTAAAAGTCGTAATATTAGGTCAAGATCCATATCATGGAGACAGAGAAGCACATGGACTTTCATTTTCCGTAAGAGAAGGAATTCCAATGCCACCATCACTCAAAAACATCTTAGAAGAATTACAAAATGACCTTGGAATTACAAGAACACAAAGTGATTTAACAGATTGGGCAAAACAAGGAGTACTATTATTAAACTCGATCATGACAGTTGTCAGAAATTCCCCATTATCACACAAAGAAAAAGGATGGGAAACATTTACAGATAATATCATAAAAAAACTAAACGAAAGAGAAAAACCAGTCGTGTTCATTTTATGGGGAAGCTATGCCAGAAGCAAAAAGGCATTAATTACCAATCCACAACATAAAATAATAGAAAGTGTCCATCCATCACCCCTTTCCGCATATCGTGGATTCTTTGGAAGTAAACCATTTTCAAAAACAAACCAATTTTTAGAACAACACAATATGAAAGGAATCAATTGGTAATGACACCAAAAAAAGAAACACCAATTGTTGTCGCAGTATCAGGAGGACCTGACTCAATGGCCCTTCTTTCTATGTTACAAAAACAATATGACACTATCGTAGTCGCTCATGTAAACCATAACACAGGAAGACCAGGTCAAAAAGAAGAAGAAATATTTGTCAAAAACTACTGTGAAAAACATAACCTTATTTTTGAATCAATGACCATTCAAAAACATTCAAAAAAAAACTTTCACAACGAAGCCCATAAAATCAGGTACCAATTTTTTGAAGAAATATTAAAAAAATATCATACAAACTATCTTTTTACAGCCCATCATGGAGACGATTTAATAGAGACGATTCTATTTAGAATTATGAGAGGTTCTTCCATGAAAGCCATTCATGGACCAATAAAAAAATCTCAAAAAAATGGATACACCATCATAAGACCATTACTAAATTATACCAAACAGCAACTATTAGAATACAACAAAAAAAATAATATTCCATATTGTATAGACTCATCCAACGAAAAAGATATTTACACAAGAAACAGAATTCGAAAACAAATACTTCCATTTCTAAAAAAAGAAAACAAAAATGTTCATCTAAAATTTTTAAAATTTAGTGAAGAACTAAATGAAATAGAAGAATATCTTCAAAAACAAACGGAACAACAAATAAAAACAAGACTTCATCAAAATGAATTATCATTAAAAAATTGGGACCAACTGGATACAATCATTCAAAAAAGAACTTTAGAATATACTTTAGGGCATATTTATTCAGAAAGAACCAACCTAGAAAGTAAACATATTCATATGTTGCAAGCATTGATAAAAAAAAGATCAGGAACCACATTGCATTTTCCAAATAATATTAAAATTAGAAAAGAATATGATACACTAAGAATTATCCAACAAGAAACAAACCATACCTATGAATTAGAACTAAAAGAAAATCTATTACTTCCAAATGGACATAATATAAAATTTGAAGAAACCGAATTAGATTCCAATTTTGTCTGTAGACTAAATAAACAAGATCTGACATTTCCACTTATTGTAAGAACAAAAAAGCCTGGAGACAAAATAAAAGTAAAAGGATTAAATCACAATAAAAAAGTCAAAGAAATAATGATCAATGAAAAAATTCCACTTCACTTAAGAAACAGTTACCCAATAGTAACTGACTCACAAGGAAACATCATTTGGATACCAGGAATAAAAAAATCACAATTTTGTAAAACAAAAGAAGAAAAATATGATATAATACTTAAGTATTATTAAGGAGGGAAAACCAGAATGAACAAAAAAGCTGTGAAAAGAGGATTAATGCCATATTTAGTATTGTTTTTAATCATAGCTGGAGTCATGTATTTTTTTAATATAATCAATCAGAAAGTAAATAACCTTACTTATGATAAATTTATGGAGCAAGCCGAAAAAGGAAAAGTAACAGAAATTAAAATTATCCCTAGAACAAGCGCCCATGTATACGAAATACAAGGAAAACTAAAAGGATATAATGAAAATGAATACTTCATGGTAAAAGTTCCACTAGCAGAAGAAGTCATGACAAAACTACTAGCTTTAGAAAGTGAACACAAATTCAAAGTAGAAACAATCAATGACCCAGATTCAAGTAAATTTTTACTATTTTTGATTAATATTGTCCCAATGATAATCTTAATTGGTGGAGCATTCTTCTTAATTACAAGACAAATGGGAAGTGCGAATAAATCGATGGACTTTGGAAAAAGTAGAGCCAGATTATCAGAAAACAACAAAAAGGTAACATTTAAAGAAGTAGCAGGATTAGATGAAGAAAAAGAAGAAGTAGCAGAACTAATTGATTTCTTAAAAAGTCCAAAAAAATTCCAAAGCCTAGGAGCAAGAATTCCAAAAGGAGTATTGCTAGTAGGTCCACCAGGAACCGGAAAAACTTTACTAGCAAGAGCAGTAGCAGGAGAAGCCAATGTACCATTTTACTTTATCAGTGGTAGTGAATTCGTAGAATTATTTGTAGGTGTAGGAGCAAGTAGAGTAAGAGACATGTTCAAACAAGCAAAACAAAGTGCTCCATGTTTAATTTTCATTGATGAAATTGATGCAGTTGGAAGACAAAGAGGAGCAGGTTTAGGAGGAGGACATGATGAAAGAGAACAAACTCTAAACCAATTACTAACAGAAATGGATGGATTTGGAGCCAATGAAGGAATTATCATTATTGCAGCAACAAACCGTCCAGATGTCTTAGATCCAGCACTTCTTAGACCAGGAAGATTTGATCGTCAAGTAACTGTAAATTTACCAGACATCAAAGGACGAGAAGAAATTTTAAAAGTACACGCTAAAGGAAAAGCATTTTCAAAAGGTGTAGAATTATCCAACATAGCAAAAAGAACAGTAGGATTTAGTGGAGCAGATCTAGAAAACTTATTAAACGAAGCAGCCCTACTAGCAGTAAGAAGAAACAAAAAAGTCATTACTATGACTGAAATCGATGAAGCCCATGATCGTGTATTAATGGGTCCAGCGAAAAAAAGTCATAAATATACAGAACACGAAAAGAAAGTCGTTGCTTATCATGAAGCAGGTCACGCTGTTTTAGGAATTTGCTTAGATGGAGCCAATGAAGTTCAAAAAATCACAATTGTTCCAAGAGGATCAGCTGGAGGATACAACCTCATGCTTCCAAGAGAAGAAACATATCTTCAAACAAAAAGTGAATTACTAGAAATGATCAGTGGATTACTAGGAGGTCGTGTAGCCGAAGAATTCATATTTAATGAAATCACAACAGGAGCACATAACGACTTTGAAAAAGCTACTAAAATTGCAAGAGCCATGGTAACAGAGTATGGAATGAGTGACTTAGGACCAGTACAATTTGAACATCAAGAATCTAGTGTTTTCTTAGGAAGAGACTACAACAAAAGTAGAAACTTCTCAAGTCAAGTAGCATTTGAAATAGATCAAGAACAAAGAAAGATCATTAACGAATGTTACGAAAAAACAAAAAAAGTAATCAAAGAAAACAAAAAACTATTAGATTTAATCGCAAACACTTTATTAGAACATGAAACTCTAACCAAAGAACAAATCGATTACTTAGTAGAAAATGGATGTATGCCAGATGATGACAAAGAAATCGATGAAAGTGACTTTAAAGAAGCTAGCTTAGAAGATTTACCACTAGAAGAACTACAAGAACTAGCAAAAGAAAATGGATTAGAAAATTATCATGTTTTAACTAGAGAAGAAATCATAGAAATTTTAAATCAGGAAAATCACTAAAATGTGATTTTTTTTGACAAAACAAAAAATATTTAGGTTACTACTCAGCTATAGAAAAAATTTAATATAACAATATAGTTTCAAAAAACAGTAAAAAAGAAAATTGCTTCTAT
>CAJTLA010000001.1 GCA_910576985.1 uncultured Bacilli bacterium | reverse complement strand
ATGACCATTTTTTGGTAATATAAGGTCGTTCTTACATTTCTATTATAATACATTTCATTTCAAATTTAAAGACTTTTTGCATTATTTATTTGTCAACAGTCTGAGACAATTTCAATAGAGATTGTTTTTGTTTTGAGGTTAATGATCCAAATAATCAAACGAGTAACGATGATAGAAACCAAAATAAAAAATGTAGTACAAGAAAAATATATGTTTGGAATCCATAAATATCATCCCTAGATTATTAAAAACGACTAACTTTTCGTGCTAGAAAAAAAGAAACATGATATAATGATAATGTGAGGTAGAGAATATGAAAAAAATTTTAGGAGCATTATTATTTATTTTATTTTTATTTCCACTTGGAGTAAAAGCAGAACAATATGGAATTGAGAATTTTAACATGCATGTAACCGTATTAGAAAATGGAGACCTTTATGTAAAAGAAGCTTTTTCTATGAACGGAACTTATAATGGAATGGATAGAGACCTTTATTTTAAAAACCCAAACTTAAACGAATTTACAGGAAGTAAAGAATCTTTTAATGGAAGCGATATCTATAATGGCTCTGATATTGAACTCATTCAGATTAGAGCAATTCCATTTCAAAATAACATCAGCTGGGAAGAAATGTTAAATAAAGGAACAAAATTTACAAAATCTTATTCAGCAAGTTCAGGAGAATTTGGAGTATATACAGAATCAAAAAACATGAATGGTGTTAGCTATCGAATTTTTAACCCTTCATCAGAAAGAAAATTTTTTTACCTAGAATATATTATCAAAGACATGGCCATTAGTCATCAAGATATTGCTGAAATTGGTTGGAACATATTTGGGGAAAACTTTAGAGAAAGCATTCATTATCTAAACATCGATATTTATATACCAAACAACAAAGAAACACTTCGTGCATGGGCCCATGGACCATTAATTGGGGACATCAAATTAGACGGAAAAAATCATATAAATTTAACACTAGAAGGATTACATGCCAATACCGCAATCGACACTCGTTTTGTCTTTGACAAAAACCTGTTAACTAATCCCAAAAAAACAACACAAATAAACGCATTAAATACCATTATAGAACTTGAAACTGAAAAAGCAGAGCAAGCCAACTTAGAAAGAGAAGAAGCTAGAAAACAAATTGCAGCAGAAAAAAGAAAAAAAACCATAATAACGATTTTACTTGGTATTTTAGGAACCATTTGGATCGTAGGACTAGGATTTTTAATTCGTTATGTATACAAAAAACATGACAAAGAATATGAAAGTACTTTTAAAACAAAATACTTTAGAGATTTTCCTGCAGACTATAATCCTTCTACAGTAGGATATCTATTTCGTCAAAATGTAAACAATAATGACTTATCTGCTTGCCTATTAAATCTAATCTATAAAAAAGTAATTGTCTTTGAAAAAATAGACAAAAAAGATTATAAACTAACATATCATGAAAACAGTGCTGTTTTAACACCATCTGATCAAAAATTAATTCAATTAATATTTAGAGATAATAATCAAGAAATTACATTAAATCGATTAAAATCCAAAGCAAAATCTGGATATAGCTCATTTATTAATGATTTTACTTCTTGGAAAACACAAGCAACAATAGAAGCCAAAGAAGAAAACTTCTATGAACAAAAAAATGGAATTAAAGCCAAAGCAAGTCTATACTCCTTCCTAGGAATAGGAATCGGAATTCTATCATTCCAGTATTCTATGATTATCGCAATGATTTGTTTCGTAGCAGGACTCATATCACTATTTTACTTTATGTCATTTACCAAAAAAACACCAAAAGGAAACGAACATTACTTAAAATGGAAAGCCCTAAAAAAATTTATGGAAGATTTTGGACAAATAGACAAAAAAGACTTACCAGAAATTGTTCTTTGGGAAAAATATTTAGTGTATGCAGTAAGCTTAGGTTGTGCAGATAAACTTGCAAAAACAATGGAAATTAGAGTAAACGAATTTAATGAAGTAGACCTTATTAATTTAAATTATAATATGCATATGATGCGTGACATGATGATATTTAACCATATCATTTCTAGCTCTGTAAATACAGCCGTCAATAACGCTTATTCAGCACAGTCAATCGCCAACTCTAGAAATTCTTCAGGTGGAGGATTTGGAGGAGGATTCTCAGGTGGTGGAGGATCATTTGGTGGAGGAAGTGGCGGAGGTCGCTTCTAAAAACAGTCAAAATAAAAAGATTGTTAGAAAAACCTAACAACCTTTTTACATCATTTGATAATTAGACGAATTGTATTTTGAATTATAAGAAGTAGAACTTGTATTCATGGCATTCTCTAATCTAGTAACACGTCTTTCTAAATTATTGATCTGTGAAGATAAATTATTTAATTGTTGTTCTACATTGCTATAGTCTTGACTTACTGTTGGCGTATATGATGGCATCGTAGGCATTGGCATTGTATTTGGAATCCCAGGCATAATTCCTGGCATCGCACTAGGCATGCCCCCCATCATAGGATAAGTAGGATAAACAGGATTATAAGCTACATTAGCTCCACAGTTTCTGTCTTTTTTCATTTTACACACTCCTTTATTTGTTCTAATTCATTATATGAGTTTATTTTCTTTTGGTGAATGTGATATAATAAATAAGGTGATAAAAATGAGATTAAAACATGTAAAAGGCGCAGAAGAAAAAATAAAATCCGCCGAAATAGTGATCAAGAACCCAGAGCAGCATAGAGGAAACTATATGAATCTATTTCAAAAAAAATCTCCTCTTCATATAGAAATCGGAATGGGGAAAGGACACTTTATTATAGAAAAAGCCAAACGTAACCCTAATATCAATTTTATTGGAATTGAGAAATTTGATAGTGTGATTGTAAGAGCGATAGAAAAAGCAGAAGAATTAAAACTTCCTAATTTACGATTTATTAGAATGGATGCAACTGAAATACAAACGATATTTGACCATGAAATTGATTTGATTTATTTAAACTTTTCTGACCCTTGGCCAAAAAATAGACATGAAAATAGAAGACTATCAAGCCCTATCTTTTTAAAACGTTATGAATCATTATTTCAAAATGACATTATAATAGAAATGAAAACAGACAACCGCCATTTATTTGAATATTCAATCATCTCCTTTAATGAATTAAAATATCATATAGAAGAAATCTCATTAAATTTACATGAAGAAAATTTAGAAGATAACATCGAAACAGAATATGAACAAAAATTTTCATTAAAAGGATTTCCCATTTATAAAATTAGAGTTCGCAAACAGATTTAACACTTTTTTACATTTCTCTTAGCTTTTATCTTTTGCAATTCCTAATTTTTTGATATAATCATAGTAAGCAGGTGAATAGATGAAAAAAGTAATCTTATTATTAGCTTGTATTTCTTATATATTTTTTGTAACAGGTTGCACAGCTGTACGAATAGATACGAATAGTATTGACAATACTATAAATGTAATCTTATCCAAAGAGAATACACTTTATAATCGTATTGGAAAAGGCTATAAATATTATATTCCAAGAGGTGTTATCTACATAGATACAGACGAATTTAATGACAAATTATATTCTAATGGAAACTATTATTATTTGTATATTGATGCAATTAGTTACTATTACCAAAAAGAAACAACATATAAAGAAAATAAACAAGCATATTATTCAAAGGTAATTCACACAAAAAATAAAAAAGGATATGTAGAAATTACAAAAGAAGGATCAAAATATTTAGTGAAATTTACATATAACTATGCCAAAATCGAATCACTAGTTGATAAAAAAGATATTGACGATGTTATACTAAATGCCTCCTATATTTTATCCACAGTCAAATTCAATCATAATGTCATTCAATTAATGTTAGATGATGAATATTTTACCAACAAAGAAGAAAAATATGAATTATTTGAATCAACAGATCAAAATACAAATTCTAATATCAATAATTATGTAGAAGCAGAAAGCAACAATAAATAGAGGTGAATATAATGAAATTTCTAGAAAAAGTAAAAAACATGTTTACAGAGGAAGTCGAAGAGGAAGTAAATCCAATTCAAACTGATATTCGGAAAATAGAAATTCCATCTCCAGCAAAGACTACTGTAAAAGAAGAACCAAAAAAAGAGGAAGTAAAACAAGAAGAACCACCAAAAAAAGAAGAAAAATTTAAATTTCCAGTTTATTTTGATGAAAAGGACTTCGATAAATTACCTACTACAACTACAACACAAGAAAAAGAGCCAGTTCCAAAACCAGCTCCAAAACCAAAAACTCCTCCAAAAATCCAAAAAAAAGAAGCATATGGAGGAAAAAATCCAGCACTTACAGCAACTACGGTAAAAGAAGATAAAAAAACATTTAAGCCAACTCCAATCATTTCGCCTGTATATGGAATTTTAGACAAAAACTATAAAAAGGATGATATTACGCCAAAGAAAAGAGTAAATGAAGTTTATAGCAAACGAGAACTTACTATTGATGATATTCGTAATAAAGCCTTTGGAACATTAGAAGATGATTTAGAAACAACATTATTTGGGCACAAAAAAGTAGTAGAAGAAACGCCAGAAGAAACATTAGAACTTTTTGATGAATTAGATTCAAAAGTAGAAGAATTAATTCAAGAAAAGACACCATCTAGAGTAGAAAAAAATAAAGAATTAGAATTGATGAATGAAGTAGATGATCTAGAACAAATTGTGGTAAACGATAGACCAGAGATTGTTACAGAAGAAGAAACAAAAGAAGAGAGCAATATGATTGAAGAAGAAATGGATAAGATTTGTAGTGAACCAGAAGTAGACGAATTAACAGAGAGCGATCTTTTTAATCTAATTGATTCAATGTATGAAAAAAAGGATGGTGAAGAATAGTGGAAGCAATGGAACTACTTCCAATCATATTATATTTATTATTAATTATATTAGTAGTAGTATCAATTATATTTATCGTAAGATTAAATAAAGTTGTGGATAAAATTGACAGAGTAGTTGATGAAGTAGACATGAAAGTGAAAAAACTGAATGGAGTTTTTGACATTGTTGATAGAACAGCAGATACATTAAATATGATTAGTGATAAAACAATTAACCTTATCGTAAATGGCATTAACAAAATTTTTAGAAGAAAAAAGAAAGGAAATGATGACTATGAGTAAAAAGAAAACAGGATTAGGAAAGTTTTTATTAGGTGCAGGGATTGGAGCAGGACTAGGAGTCCTATTTGCCCCAAAAAGTGGAAGTGAAACAAGAAAAGAATTAAAAGAAAAATTTGATGAAATGATCCATAAATTAAGAGATGTAGATGCAGAAGAGGTAAAAGAGACAATTGAAGCTAAAATCTTTGAAATCAAAGAAGCAATGACAGATTTAGATAAAGAAAAAGTATTAAAAATTGCTAAGAAAAAAGCCAAAGACATTCAAAATATGGCAGAAGAATTAGTGGATTACGCAGTAGAAAAAGGAACTCCAGTATTAGAAAATACTGCAAATGCAATCCGAGAAAAAGCAATCGCAGTTACAAAAGAAGTTTTAGCCAAACTAGAAAAAAATGAAAAATAAGATATGAGTAATATCTTTTTTTGATATAACTTAATTAGATTGTTAATATCAAACCTAAAAATGTAAGTAATTATAAACAAGAATCCATAAAAAATCTGGTTGTCAACTAGAACATACACACTCCTCGTTTTAAAATGTAACCTCTTTTTATTAAAATTACACGTATATATCTTTCATTATATAAAAAAATACATCCAATATAATGAAAGGAGAAAATAAAATGAAACAAACATTTCAAATGATAACTGGCTCTTTCCTAATGTTATTTACTTACCTATTTGGTGGCATGGATACAGCTTTAATTACATTACTAATTGCAATTGGAATTGATTGCATCTCAGGGATTGCCAAAGCCTATATAAAAGGTACCATTAGCTCAAAAGCAGGAGTAAAAGGATTCATAAAAAAACTTTGTTACTTATGTCTAGTCGCAGTAGCTGTTATTGTAGATCAAATCTGCAACAGTAATGGCGTTATCAGAACATTCATGATATATTATTTTGTCATAAATGAATGTATCTCAATTTTAGAAAACTGTGCAGCAATGAATTTACCAATTCCAAAAACAGTACTAAATAAATTAGAACAACTAAAAAAAGAAGCCGATGAAAAAGTCTAAAAAGGCTTTTTCTTTATCCCAAAAGCTTAAGGTTGTAAATAACTTGTCCCATATGGTATAATTGATATGGATATAAGGAGGAAATCTATGAACGGATTAACAATCGAAGAAGTAGAACATGTCGCGGACCTAGCGAACCTTGTTTTAACAGAAGAAGAAAAAAAGAAATTTTCACGTCAATTAAACGATATTTTAGATGATATAGATAAAATTAGTTCAGTAAACATACAAGAAAACAGCACACCAACTATTTCACCAACAGAAAACCATGACTTATACCATGGAGATGAAACAGAAAATAGTTTAACTATGGATGAAATAAAAAAGAATGCAAACAAAACAAGTGGAGATTATATTACAGTACCAGGAGCTTTAGATGACTAACTATTTAGAACTTCCATTAAAAGAAATTCAAAAAAAAATAAAAAACAAAGAAATTAAACCACTTGATTTAGTACTAGAAGCATTCGATAAAATAGAAAAAAGTAATCTCAATGCATTCATTACCTTGAATAAAGATGCAATAGAAGAAGCAAAACAACTAGAAAATATGGAAATTGATAACCCACTGTTTGGGATTCCAATTGCCATAAAAGATAACATTGTAACCAAAAATCTAAAAACAACCTGTGCCTCTCATATGTTAGAGAATTTTGATCCTATCTATGACGCTACTGTAATCGAAAAAATAAAACAAAAACATATGATTATCATTGGAAAAACCAATATGGATGAGTTTGCCATGGGATCAACAGGAGAAACAAGCTATTTTGGACCAATATTAAATCCTTGGGATATTACAAAAGTACCAGGAGGAAGTAGCAGTGGAAGTGCAGTTGCAGTGGCATCAAATATAACACCATTAGCGCTCGGATCAGATACTGGAGGAAGTATCAGACAACCTGCTAGTTTCTGTGGAATTGTTGGACTAAAACCAACCTATGGAAGAGTATCAAGATACGGACTAATCGCATTTGCATCATCATTAGATCAAATTGGACCAATGACTAGAACCGTTTATGAAAATGCATTATTATTAGAAACAATTAGTGGAACCGATGAAAAAGACTTAACATCATCAGAAAAACCAGTACCAAACTATACAGAATATCTAGAAAAAGATATCAAAGGACTAAAAATTGGAGTTCCAAATTACTATATGAATGAAGCCATCAACCCAGAAGTCAAAACAAAAATAGAAGAAATTATAGACCAACTAAGACAAGCAGGTTGTCAAGTAGATTATTTGGATGTATTCTACTTAGAATATGCCATTCCTTTATACCAAGTTATTGCCTTAGGAGAAGCAAGTAGCAATTTAGCAAGATATGATGGAATTCGTTTTGGACATGCAACAGACACTTATCAAAACCTAGAAGAACTGTATAAAAAAAGTAGAAGTGAAGGATTTGGAAAAGAAGTAAAAAGAAGACTCATGATTGGTTCATATGTATTAAGTGGGAAAAATGCCAATATCTATTATAATAAAGCCCTAAAAATAAGAGGACAAATGATAGAAAGCTTTAAACAAGCTTTTGAACAATATGATCTATTAATTGGACCAACCAACACCGATGTAGCATATCCACTTGGAACCAAAGGTGATGATGCCTTAAAAAGTTTTTATGATGATCTATTAACCATACCAGCCAATATGGCAGGATTGCCAGCAATGTCAATTCCAGTAGGATTTAACCATGATCATATGCCAATTGGAATGCAAATTATCGGAAACTACTTTAAAGAAGAAACGATCTATCAACTCGCTTCTTACGTCGAAAAACATAGAAATTTGGAGAGTGGTAAAACATGTTAGTACCAACAATTGGAATCGAAGTACATGTCGAATTAAAAAGCAAAGCCAAAGCTTTCTCAAAAGGAAAAAATGAATTCCATGCTGACCCAAATACCAATGTCAATATATTGGACCTGGGATATCCAGGAACATTACCACAGCTCAACAAAGAAGTCATTAATATGGCAATCAAAGCCGCCTTAGCATTTCATTCTAATATTACTAGAAAAATGCATTTTGACCGAAAAAACTATTTTTATCCAGATTTACCAAAAGGATACCAAATCACACAACAACAAACACCAATTGGAACAGATGGGTATATTGAAATTGAATTAGAAGGGCAAACAAAAAGAATTAGACTAGAAAGAATGCATATGGAAGAAGACACCTGTAAAAGTATTCATACAAAACATTTAACATTATTAAACTTTAATAGAGCAGGAGTTCCACTTCTTGAAATTGTGAGTAGACCAGATATGACAAGTGGAATAGAAGCCATGAAATATGTAGAAAAATTAAGAGAAATATTACTATATCTAGAAATTAGTGATGTGAAAATAGAAGAAGGCAGTATGCGTTGCGATGTAAATGTATCCCTTCATGAAGAAACAGAAGAAAAATTAGGAACAAAAGTAGAAATCAAAAACATAGGTTCCATTAGTAATGTAGGAGTAGCCATTGATTATGAAATCAAAAGACAAACGGAACTACTTCAAAATGGCAAAAAAATCACAGAAGAGACACGACGTTTTGATGATAAAACAATGACTACAATCGCAATGCGTTCAAAAGAAACAGGAAACGATTATAGATATTTTCCAGAACCAGATTTACCTTATTTTGAACTTAGCGAAGAATGGATTAAAAATGTAGAAGCAGATATGCCAATTATGCCAGAAGTGCTAAGAGCAAAATATCAATCATTAGGAATCAATGAAAAAAACGTAAAAACCATTGTATCAAATAAACCAATGTGTGATTTCTTTGAATCTATGTTAGAAAATATAAATCCAGTTATTTTATCTAACTTATTAACAGGAGATATCATAAGTATTATGAATAAAAATGATTTACACTTTTCTGACATCCATTTAACAAAAGAAAATCTTTCAAAATTAATAAAAGCATTAGAAAGCAATGAAATTTCATCCAAACAATCAAAAGAAATATTGCCAATTTTAATATTAGAAGGTGGAAACTATGAAGAGTTAATTCAAAAACTAGGATTCAAACAGATTAGTGATACAGATTCTCTTTTAACAATGATCCATAAAGTAATTGATGAAAATCCAGCCTCTGTAGAAGACTTTAAAGCTGGAAAAGATAGAGCCATTAAATTTCTAATGGGACAAATTATGAAAGAATCAAAAGGTCAAGCGAATCCATCATTAGTAAACAAATTATTGACAGAAGAACTAAAAAAACATGAATTTGCCCAAAAAGATGAAATATAGTATAATGTAAAAAGTTGAGGTGATAAGATGATATTGTTTTTAAAAAAACATAAAATCGGAGTAATTATTGTCAGCATATTCGTAATTATTATCATTGCCATGTTTGTATTTGTACGTTCCATTTTTGTTTCAGGACACGAAGGAATTATTTATGGAAATCGATTAGAAGGAATTGATAAAGTAAGAATTAATGAAGATACATTAACAAACATTGCAGATGAAATTAAAAAAAACGAACAAGTAAAAAAAGTAAGTAAACGATTAGAAGGAAAACTACTCAACTTTATGATTGACGTATCCAATGAAACAACTTTGGAAAATGCCAAAAAATTAGTAGAACCAATCATAAATTCGCTCACAGAAAAAGAACAATCCTTCTATGACATACAAGTAATGATTACCTGTAATGAAAATGAAAAAAGCGAAATATATCCTATTATAAGTTATAAACATAAAACAAGTTCTGAATTTGTATGGTAAATGGAGGTGAAAGCCATGAAAAAGAAAAAAATAATGATTATTAGTATCTTAATATTATTATGCTCAATTGGTGTAGGAATTGGATACTATGTTTTAAATAAACCAGATAAAGAAACAACACTTACAATTGTAGAAAATAAATGGATTGAAAATAACAAAAACAAAAGAATTGACTTATCTATTATTAATGAAATCCCAATTGTAAATTATAATGGAAAAGGAATTGCCTTTGAATTCTTAAACGCCTTAGAAAAAGATACAGGATTAGAGTTTATAAAAACTTCCATTTCTAAAGACGAAAAACCAAAGACAGAATATTCTATTACATCTACAAAACACATCGGAAAAAATGAATTATTATTATATCAAGATAACTATGCCATTATTACAAAAGAAAGCATAAAATACAATCGCTTAGAAGATATCAAAGATCTAACACTTGGTGTTTTAAAAAATGATTTAGAAACTATCAACACCTATTTAAGAGGAAGCACCATTACATTAAAAGCTTATGAAAAAGAAAGTGATTTACTCACAGCCTTAACAAACCAAAATACAGATGGTATCAATGCAATTGCCATTCCAAAAACAATGTATTTAAAAGAGATTATTGAAAATGATTTCAACATTGCTTACAATATTTCAGAATTACAAATGAACTATGTATTAAGATTAGGAAAAACGGAACGATTAAATACAATCTTAAAAAAATATTATCAAAAATGGTATTCAAATGATTATCAAAAAACATATCAACACTTTCTAGCAAGTTCATACTTTGATTTCAAAAATATTGGAGATAAAGAAAAAACAAAATTCAAAAGTAAACGATATGTATATGGATTTGTTGAAAATGCACCATACGACATTATGATTGGATCAAGATTAAAAGGATATAACAGTTTGTTCCTTAAGAATTTTTCAGATTTATCTGATGTAGAAATTTCATTTCAAGAATATCGTAATATATCAGAAATGGTAAAAGCATTTAATGAAAACAAAATAGATATTATGTTGGAAAACTATGAAAAAACAAAATATAACCTTGATGTCAAAAACACAACATCACCATATAATGAACAATTGGTAATTTTATCTTATAATACTGAAAAAAACATCGTGAACTCTATAGCTTCATTAGAAGGGAAAAATGTATCAGTCATAAAAAATAGTATGATTGGCTTTTATTTAAAAGCAAACAATGTCAAAGTACAAGAATATGACAACATGGAAAAATTATTAAAAAAAATCAATAAAAATAGTATAATCGCACTTGATTATGAGAACTATAAATATTATAATCGTTCAGAATTGAAAAATTATAAAATAGATTATAATGAAAATTTAGTAGAAGACTATTCCTTTATGATTAGAGACATAAAAGACAACAAATTATTTATTGACTTATTTAGTTTCTATTTGTCATTTGAAAATGAAAAATCTGTATTAAATAACAGCTTATATGAACTATCTAAAATGACAAAAACAGAACCACTAAAAATGCAATGGATACTTTTAGTAGGAAGTATATTACTTGTCATTGTCGCATTAGTCGGATACATAAAAGTAGCGAAAAATAAGAGTAAAAGTAAAACAATTACAAAAGAAGACAAACTACGATATATTGATTCTTTGACCTCACTTAAAAATAGAGCTTATTTGAATGATAATATTGAAAAATGGGATAGTTCTGAAATATATCCACAAGCAATTATTATCATAGATTTAAACAATGTTGCTTATATTAATGATAATTATGGACATCAAGAAGGGGATAACGTAATAAAAGAAGCTGCAAATATTTTAATTCGTGGTCAAATTCAAAACAGCGATATTATTAGAACCAATGGAAATGAGTTTTTAATCTATTTAGTTGGATATGATGAAAAACAAGTAGTAGCTTATAATCGTAAATTGAACAAGGAATTAAGAGAATTATCACATGGTTTTGGAGCAGCAAGTGGATATAGTATGATCAATGATGCAATTAAAACAATTGATGATGCTGTAAATGAAGCTACATTAGATATGAGAAACAATAAAGAAGAACTCAATAATTAGGAGGTTGCAATGAAACAGATAAGAGCATTCTTAAAAAGTTTGTACCAAGTAATTATAAAGCCAGAACTAAGAATTTTACCTGGAAATCTGGCTTTCTTTTTAGTCTTATCTATCATTCCAATTATTACTTTAATTGGATTCATTGCCTCCTATTTTTCTATTTCAATTGATTCATTAGTAACTTTTTTATCTACAACTTTACCAAAAGAAATTAGCAGTGTATTACTTCCTTTTATCAAAGGAAAAGGAATTGATGGGAATATCGTCTTTTATATGATCACAGGATTTGTGGTTGCCTCCAATGGAGCTCATTCTATTATTTTAACCTCCAATATTTTATATGATATTCCACATTCTGAATTTTTAAAAAGACGAATCAAAGCCTTATTTTTAACGATTTTATTAGTAAGCTTATTCTTTTTTGTAGTTGTTTTTCTAGCATTTGGAAACGTGATTTTAAAATTTATTATGAGTTTAGAAGCATTCAGCTCCATTAGTGAATCATTTTATTACTTCTTTGTTTTCTTAAAATGGCCAATTGCATTTTTCTGTATTTTCTTTTTAATCAAAATGATTTATACAATGGCACCAGATGAAAGAGTTCCAAGTCGTTATGTGAATAAAGGTGCACTATTTACAACTCTTGCTTGGTCATTGGTTACAGCTTGTTATTCCTATTATGTTGCACATTTCACGAATTATGATATTTTCTATGGAAGTTTATCAGGAATAATTATCTTAATGATGTGGATTTATATACTATCGTATATCTTAGTAGTAGGCATTGCAATCAATACAGAAGTTTATAAAAATGAGAATAAAACATCATAAAATGGAGATGATAAAAAAGGCACATATTTGATTACCAATATGTACCATTGCAGACTACATAGTACCGAATTTAGTTTAACAGAGAACTAGTAAGTATTAATTTTTGGTAATGCTTATCTTGATCGACAATACTATGTATGAAAAGACGAAAGTCTTTTTTTTTGAAGTTACTACTCAGCAATAAGGAATTGAAAAAAATTTCTTTTTTTTCTGTATTTTAAAGGAATTAGGGATGCTTACAAGGTATATTGTTCATGAGGAAACAATATCTCATTGACAAAAATCTAGCACCCTTATATAATGTAGATATAATCATTCTCTAGCAAGGAGTAGTGGATGACCCAGATCAAAATACGTTAAAAACTATGAAAACGTAAAACCATTATTGGTATTTAATTATCTATATGGAATGTCCAAAATACTAAAACGATATCAAATGTTAGAAGAAAACATGAAAGAAAAATTTGGAGATTTGTTTTCCACAAAAATATGGAATATCAAAAAATCATTAACAGAAAAACAAATTAGACAATTTCAATAGAGATTGTTTTTTAAACCTTTTAAAAAAGCATATAAAAAAACAAAACTTTACAGAAGAAACGGAAATATACAATCAGTTTTTTTCTTGAAATTGCAATTCTAAAAAGAACTTGTTATAATGAATAACGAGGTGACTAAATTGAAAAAGAAAGACATAATCAATCTTACTATAATCACAATATTTGTATTAATTGTAGTTCTTTTCTGTGTAATACCAAATAAAATGTTTGGATCAGTAACAGACTGGGGAAGTCAACACACCATGCTTCCAGAATACTTTAGAACACTATTTTATCAAACAAAAGATCTATTTCCAGACTTTATGATGCACCTAGGAGCAGGACAAAATATATATAATATTTCTTATTATGGATTATTAAACCCAATTGTCTTATTATCCTATTTCTTTCCATTCATAAAAATGGTCGACTTTATGATAATAATGAATATTATAATTATTCTTTTAAGCATTTATTTGTTTTACTATTGGATAAAGAAAAAACAATTTTCGACTTCTACAGTTATGATTTCAACGATGATCTTTACCTGCGCAGCCCCACTCATTTTTCATAGTCATAGACACATCATGTTTATTACCTATATGCCATTTTTAATGCTAGGACTCATTGGAATAGACCGCTATTTCCAAAAACAAAAACGAACATTCATCACCCTTGGAGTATTAGGAATGATTTTAACGAGTTATTACTACAGTATTGGTGGAATACTAGTACTTGTAACATATGGAATTTACTCTTACCTAAAACAAGAAACAAAAATCACATTCAAAAAATTCATGATCGATGGAATCAAATTTCTATACCCAATAATCCTAGGAATCGGACTTTCAGCGATATTATTGCTTCCAACTGCATATGTCATAGCAACAGGTAGAAACAGTGCGAATCATCCAATAGAACTATCAAAACTATTAATACCTTTCTTTGATATCAACGCCCTAGTATATAGTTCTTACTCCATTGGACTTTCAGCACTAGCAATTTTCGGACTTTTTCACACCTTTTTTACAAGAAAAAAAGAAAATATTTTTATAGGAATTATTTTAGTACTAATCCTATCGATTCCTATATTTATGTATATTTTAAACGGACTTCTCTACGTAAGATCAAAAGTATTGATCCCATTCCTGCCCATTTTTGTTTTCTTAATCGCAAACTTTATAAAAGATGTAGAAAACAAAAAAATAAATTTAAAACTAGAAATATTAGTACTGATCTTGCTTGCTTTCTTTTGGAAATTTAGAGGCTATCAACAAATCTTATTTTATATAGATTTTGCCATTTGTATTATCGTTTTACTAATATACCAAAAATGGAATAAAAAATGGATTTATATCATACCCATCACAATATTTTCCATATGTATCGTATTTATTGCCAATAAAAATGAAAACTATCAACTAAAAAACGAATATCAGAAAGCCTTTCATAGCGACAAACAAACCCTCATAAAAAACACATTGTCCAAAGATCCCACATTCTTTCGCTTTAACGACTTAACAGATACCTTATTAACAACCAATAAAATTTACCAAAATAATTATTACACAACATCACTATATTCCTCTACATATCATCAACCATATAAAGACTTCTTTTATAACGAAATAGGAAATGCAGATACTTATCGAAATCGATTAGTGACCTCTTCCTCAAACAACATTTTCTTTCAAACACTAATGAATGTGAAATATGTCATTGCGAAAAAAGGAGAACAACCAGTTGGCTATCAATTAATAGAACAAATGGGACAATATGGAGTGTACCAAAATGACGATGTTTTCCCATTAGGATATGCAACCGATCAAATTTATGACCAAACATTTTATAAACAATTAAATTACCCTTACAACATAGAACTATTAATGCATGGAACAGTTGTAAATGGAAAAGGACAAACTGAGTTTAATACAAAAATAAAAAAAATCAACATAGACGAGTTCCCAGAAAATAACAAATTAAAAGTAAATAAAACAAAAAATGGATATAAAATCGTATCAAAAGAAACCACTTCCTTTGAAGTACCTTTACCACAAAAAATCAAAGATGGAGAAATCTTAATCATCAAATTCAAACTGAAAAAATCAGAAAACTGTAAAGTAGGGGACTTATCAATTAATATCAATAATGTGTCAAATAAATTAACATGTAAACAATGGATTTATCATAATGGTAACAACAACTTTGAATACGCCCTTGGAAAAGAAGGCGGTATGGATCATCTATCCATTGTCATGAGTAAAGGAACCTTTGAAATTGAAAATATCCAATACTATATATTAGATTATGAAACCATCAAAAACAAAACAGTAGACCCATTTCATATAGACAGAAAAAAAACAAAAGGAGACAAAATCAAAGGAACCATAAATGTGAAAAAAGACGGATATTTTACCTTGTCTATTCCCTATGATGAAGCATTCCAAATTTATGTAGATGGGAAAAAACAAAACTATGAAAAAGTGAATCAAACATTCATTGGATTTCCAATCAAAAAAGGAAACCATAAAATAGAGATTACCTATGAAGCACCTCTTAAAAAAGTAGGATTAGGAATAAGTGTGATTTCATTATTATTACTAGGAATTATGATTTATAAAGACAAAAAAATAAAAAACAAAATATAGCAAATAAAAAAGAAATTATTGACTAGTTTCTTTTTTTATTTGCTTGGTATACTTTTTGAAAAGAAGTAACAGGTTCTACATTAGAACCATTTGAAATTTCTCTCTTTTTTCCCATTTTAAACTTTACAAAATCTTCCATATTTTCATCAACAAGACGAAGTAATTCAAAAGGTAATCCCATTTTTGAAGCAACCGATGACTTGATAGTTTCACCATCAGTTTGTCCAATCAAAATTAATTGATCGATTTCACCATCATCAAAATAACTCCCATCTTGAAATTTTTGAATCTCCGATTTTTGATCTTGAAACACCCATTGTAAAGATAAACATTCTTCCTCATCATCTTTGATTGTATAGAATACAGAAGCTTCACCAAAATACGAACGTAACACTGTATAAAAATCACTTAACGCAGCCAACTTTTCTCCCGTAGACTTATCATCTGAAGAAAATGAACCGACTTCAAATCGCAAAAAACCATCTTCACAATATTTGAAATAAAATGGTAGACCCTCTGACGCAGAAAGAATGGGTTTACCAAGAATAGGTTTACCATATGGATATCTGTATTTAGAAAAATAATATCCAATTACACTTTCTTGACGTGTATCACCCGAAAAACGAATTTGATCTCCTAGTTTACTATATAAAATACATGCCAACTGATGACAATTATTTGCATTAGAATACATTTCTGCCATATAAAAAACTCCCTTCAAATAAAATTATATCATACTTCAACTAAAAAAAAAACGAGAACAAATTTTCGCCAAAAGAATTTACACACCCCATTAATTTTGATAAAATAAATAATAGAGGTGAAAACATGGAAAGAATCATCTTTCATATTGATGTAAATAACGCCTTCTTGTCTTGGTCAGCAATTGATTTACTAAATAAAGGATACAAATATGATATTAGAAACAGTTATGCAGTGATTGGAGGAGACGAACAAACAAGAAAAGGCATTGTTTTAGCCAAATCAAATGGAGCAAAAAAAATGGGAATTAAAACAGCAGAAACATTATATAGTGCCAGAAAAAAATGCCCAGCCCTGCGAGTTTATCCATCAAATTATCCAGTTTATGCAGAAATGTCAAAAAAATTATTTGAATTGCTCAGTAAATATTCACCAGATATAGAAGTTGCTTCTATTGATGAATGCTATCTCGACTATGGAAAAGTCAAAAACCTATATGGGGACCAATATGAATTCGCCAAAAAAATACAAAAAGAAATTTATGACACATTAGGATTTACTGTGAATATTGGAATAGCCAACAACAAACTATGTGCGAAAATGGCATCAGACTTTTCAAAACCATATAAAATTCATACCCTTTACCAAAATGAAATAAAAGAGAAAATGTGGCCATTACAAGTAGAAGAACTATTTGGAATCGGAAAAAAAACAGCCCCAAAACTCCATCAATTAAAAATCCATACCATAGAAGATCTAGCCAAAGCAGATATAAAGAAATTAGAACTCTTTTTCAAAAATCAAGCAGCATTGATGATCCAATCCGCAAACGGAATTGATGAAACAAGAGTCATTAGTGAAACTTCTATTCCAAAAGGAATTGGAAACGAAATTACATTAGACCATGACATCAAAGAAAAACAACAACTAAAACAATACCTATTGGGACTTTCAGAAAATGTAGCACTCAGACTAAGAAGACAAAAAAAATACGCCTATGTCATTGTAGTTACATTAAAAGATCAATACTTTAGAAGAAAATCTCATCAGAAAAAACGAAAAAATGCGACCAATATTACACAAGAAATCTATGAAACAGCTTGTTTGATCTTATCAGAAATGGAAATAGATAGTGTGAGATTGATTGGCATCAGATTAGACCATTTAACCAATGAATCTAATCACCAAGTATCCCTATTTGAAAATATAGAAATAAGAGAAGAAAACAGTGAGTTAGAACAAGCAGTAGATGAATTAAAAAACAAATTTGGAATTTCAGTAATAAAAAAAGCTTCCCTTTTAGAACAAAAGATTGACAAAAAATATTTCAAATAAAATTGATTCCATTCCAAGAGATTGGTATAATGGAAAATGATAGAGAAGTAAATACTCTAAACAAAAAAACAATCATAAAAAACATAATAGAATAAGGAGAAAATGAACATGAATGAAACAATCATAAGAGAAATTAGTGAAGAACTAAACATAAAAACAAAACAAGTAGAATCTACTTTAACATTATTAGAAGATGGAAATACCATACCCTTTATCGCTAGATATCGAAAAGAAGTTACAGGAAACCTAGACGAAGAACAAATTCGAAAAATTGCCGATGTCTATCACTATCAAGTGAACTTATTAAAACGAAAAGAAGACGTCATAAGACTCATTGATGAAAAGGGATTACTTACAGAAGAACTAAAAATACAAATATTAAATGCAAATAAACTAGTAGAAGTAGAAGACCTATACCGACCATACAAAGAAAAGAAAAAAACAAAAGCAACCGAAGCCATCAAAAATGGATTAGAACCATTAGCCAAAAAAATCCTAAGCTTTCCATTACAAGGGTCTTTAGAAAATTTAGCCCTTCCTTACTTAAATGAAAATGTATCAGATACCAAACAAGCATTAGAAGGAGCTTCTTACATTATTGCAGAATGGATTAGCGATAACGCGAACTACCGAAAATATATTAGAATCAATAGTTACCTATATGGACAAATTGTAACAAAAAAGAAAAAAAATGCAGAAGACCCAGAATTAGTGTACTCTATGTACTATGACTACCAAGAATCAGTCAAACAAATCAAAGCACATAGAGTTCTAGCATTTAATCGAGCAGAAAATGAAAAAGTAATTACTGTAAACTTAGAAGTAGATGAAGAACAATTTATTAATTATTTAAAGAAAAAAATGATAAAAAATGAACACTCATTTGTTGTCCCACTCGTAGAAGAAGCCATCAAAGATAGCTATAAAAGATTGATTGCACCTTCAATTGAAAGAGAAATTCGCAGTGAAATTACAGAAAAAGCAAGTGAAATCGCAACCCAAAACTTTGGAAAAAACCTAGAAAACCTACTTTTACAACCACCAATGAAAGACAAAATGGTATTAGGATTTGACCCAGCCTATAGAACAGGATGTAAACTAGCAGTGATTGACCCAACTGGAAAAAAAATAGACATCAAAGTAATCTATCCACATGAACCAAAAAATCAATATGAAGAAAGTAAAAAAATCATATTAGAACTAATTCAAAAATATAACATTGATATTATCGCAATTGGAAATGGAACTGCTAGTAGAGAAAGTGAAACATTTATCGCAGATGTAATTAAAAATGCCAATAGAAAAGTAGAATATATCATTGTTAGTGAAGCAGGAGCAAGTGTTTACTCCGCCTCTAAACTTGCCATCGAAGAATTTCCAGACTTACATGTAGAAGAAAGAAGTGCCATCAGTATTGGTAGAAGACTGCAAGATCCTTTGGCAGAACTGGTAAAAATTGATCCAGAAAGTATTGGAGTAGGACTATATCAACACGATGTACCAAATAAAAGACTAAGGGAAGTACTCGATTTTGTAGTAGAAAAATCAGTAAACTTAGTAGGCGTAAATATCAATACAGCAAGTTCCTTTTTATTAAAATACGTATCAGGAATCACAAAGAAAAATATTGAAAAAATTATCAACTATAGAGAAACAAAAGGCAAAATCGAATCTAGAGAAGAATTAAAAAAATCAAAAATATTAAGTGATAAAGTATATGAACAAGCAATTGGTTTTTTAAGAATTGTAGATGGTACAAATCCATTAGATGTAACAGGAATTCATCCAGAAAGTTATGATAAAACGCATCAACTACTCAAACTAGTAGAGGCGGATATAACTGACATCGGAACCGATTTATTAATTACAAAACTAGATCAATTACAACTAGAAGAAACTGCAAAAACATTAAATACTGATAATTATACATTAGAAGATATCATGAACTGTTTGAAAAAACCAAACAGAGATCCACGTGACGAAATGCCCAAACCAATCTTAAAAAGTGATGTATTACACCTAGAAGACTTAAAAGTAGGAATGAAACTACAAGGAACCGTTCGAAATGTCGCCCCATTTGGAGTATTCATTGATATCGGACTGAAAAATGATGGACTCGCCCATATATCAAAACTAGCCAACCATTATGTAAAAGATCCAATGGACATTGTTAGTGTTGGGGATATCGTAGACTGTTATGTTGATGAAATTTTATTAGAAAAAAAGAAAGTGGCCCTTTCATTAATAAAACCATAAAAAATTTTATTGACGAAACCCATAAATTACTTTAGAATAAAAATAGAAAGGTTGATTACATGGCAGAAAATTTAGTACACTCATTTTTAGACATATTTGGAGGCTTAAGCAACATGCCATTTGGGAAAGAAATGATTATCTTTATAATTTCTATGTTTCCAATATTAGAACTTCGTGGAGGACTAATTGCAGCCTCTTTACTAAATATGAACCCAGTAACGAGTTTCATCATTTGCTTTATTGGTAACCTAATACCAATCCCATTTATCCTATGGTTTATTACACCACTATTTGACAAACTGAAAAAAACAAAAAGACTTTCAAAGTTAGTCAACAAAATTGAAAACAAAGCAAAATCAAAAAAAGATCAAATTGAGAAAAGAGAATTTTGGGGGCTATTACTGTTTGTAGGAATTCCACTACCAGGAACAGGCGCATGGACAGGATCATTAATCGCTTCCATGATTGGAATGAACAAAAAGAAATCATTACTTGCCGCAATTCTTGGAGTAACGTTAGCAGGAATTATTATGATGATATTATCATTTGGACTACTAAAAGGAATTATCAATTAATCAATAAGACAAAAAGGAATTTGAAAACGAGGTGAAAGAGATTATCTAATCAACAAAACATGAAACAAGAACTAAAAAATCAATATTATAAATTAATACAAAACAATGACTTTAACAGCTTAAAACAAATAAATGATATTTTTAATCAAATAGATACATTATTATTAATAGAACGAGGAAAAAATCAGAAACCTGAATTACTGAATCTTATTTCACCATTAGAAGCAACTCAAAAAATGCTTTATGAAAAACTAAAAATGGATATTGAAAGTGGGGAATGGTAATGAGTCATGAAAAAGAACAACTAATTGCCAGAATAGATCAAATTTTGAGTACTAAACACTTCACTGAACAAGCCAAAAAAAATTTACGAAATACAATTATTTTAATGTATAATCGCTATATTCAACCATCATATATCAAAAGAACCAGAACAGAAATGATAGAGGAATACTTACATGTTTTAGAAACTATGAATGGATATGCCATCATTAAATTGGATGAACTGAATCTAGATAATGAAGCATCAAGAGTATTTCGAGAAGACATTAAAGCATCAAAAAATAAAACAGGCAATCTAGAACTGATCGATGGAAAATATGTTCCAACCCCAAATGGTTCCTACTATTGTAGTTGCTTAGGTTTCACATGGAAACATGAAGGAATGATTTTTTCCCTAGAACAATTAGATCCTCTTAGCGAATGTACTACTGTACTTCATGAAATGACCCATTTAGAAGAAGGAAGGTTGTCATTTTTATTAAACTCATCCATTCCCATGTCATTTGAAATTCGTAAAATGTTGTATGAAGGAAGAGCCGCCACGAGAGAAACTATGCTTCATTTAGATTCTGTTACTTATCAAATAGATGAAGTTTCAGACAAAAATAGTACATTAGAAATAACAGCAAATACTTCTTATCCTACATATAGTAATTTATATCAAATGTTACAAATTTTATTTGGAGATGAAATATTAGAAGAGTTAGCTAAAAATAATGATTCTACAATGGACTCTTTTCAAATGTTAAAAAGCAGATTTCCACAACTTCCAGTAGATAAAATATTCGCCCATATCATTTATATTTTAAACTGTTATCATCAAAAAAGACCCGATGTATTAATAAGTGCGATCCATCATTGGACTAGTCAAAAATTGTGTGAATTAAGCTTTATTGCGAGTCAAATATCATACATAGAAGATGATATTCAGAGTATTAAAAAAGTGACAGAAAGACGTCAAACAGAAATGATTCAATTAAAACAACTATTAGAAAATCCAGAAAAACTAGCAAATGCGTTAGCACAGGAAAAAGAAGAAGCAATAAAAGAAGTAGAAAAATCTTACCAATCACAAGAACTATCAGAAGAAGAATATAGAAAAGAACGATCTGAAATAGAAGAATATGGGACATTGGAAAATTACCGCCAGATTCAAGAAAAGTATTTAAAGTCACTGAGTGACAATCAAACTAGAAGTAGTAAAAAAATTCAAGAATTAAAAAGTCAATTAAAAGAACTATATGATTCAAAAAATAAAATCGAAGAAGACCAATTTTGCTTTTGGTTAGAACAAATTTGCTTAAAAAATCCATCACTAGAAACCTCTTTTGCTTTTTTAATCATGATAACCGTAAAACAAGCCTATTTAGAATTTGAAAATTCAAATGAAAAAAAGGGTACGAAAATGAGTATTGCAACAGAGAAAATGAATTTGTTAAATAAATTGCAAGATTGTATCACAAACAAAGTACAAAAAAATACCAGTTTAGTCTCCTAGACTGGCATTTTCATGGGTTGCTTTTTTTAAAATATCAATAGATTGTTGTAACTTCTGCAATTCATCATCATTTAAATTTACTAGCACACGTTCCTTAATCCCATTTTTGTTTAAAATACAAGGACTTCCAATATAAATGTCATTAGCATCATCATAAGCAGATACAGTGATAATACTATTCTCATCGCCTAGAATCGCATTTGTAATTCGAACCAAACACATTCCAATTCCATAATAAGTTGCCCCTTTTCGGTTGATAATTTCATAAGCAGCATTTCTAACATTAAGATAAATGTCATGACATTCCTGCTCTGTTAAAAAATGACTGATATTTTGTAATCCTATATTTACATTACTCCAAGGAACAAATTCACTATCCCCATGTTCACCAATGACATAAGCATGCACATTTTTAGGACTCACTCCTAATTTTTCGCCAATCATATAACGAAGTCTAGCAGTATCCAAACTAGTTCCCGATCCAATCACACGATTTACTGGAAGACCAGAATATTTCCAAGTCATATAAGTCATGACATCCAAAGGATTCGTAGCCACCAAAAAAATTCCCTGAAAACCAGAATTCATCACTTCTGTCACAATAGATTTAAAAATTTTACTATTTTTATGAATTAAATCCATTCTAGTTTCCCCAGGATTTTGATTCGCTCCTGCACAAATACAAACAATAGAAGCATCCCTACAAGCCTCATAAGTTCCAACCTTAATATCAATTTTAGAAGGCGCAAAAGCAAGACAATGATTTAAATCCATTACTTCTCCTTCAATTCGTTTTTGATCCAAATCAATTAATACAAGTTCATTTACAAATGTTTTTTGATTTAAAAGTGCATAAGCATAACTCATGCCAACATTTCCACAGCCAATTAAAACAACTTTGTTATTCATAAAACACGCTTCCTTTCTATCATAACCATTATAACAAAATCATAATACAACTACAATTACTTTTGAAACAGTTGACAAGAAAAATAAGTCGTACTACAATGAAAAAAGGAAGTAGGGAAAGTATGAACAAAAAAACATTATTATTAAGTGCTGTGATATGTATTATTGGTGGCATGATTGGACTTACAATCAAAAATATATATCATCATTACCAATTCCAAAAAATATATCAAAACATCTTTGAAGAAAAACAAACAAATATTATTTTCTTAGAAAGACCAACATGTGGTTTTTGTAATTTATTCAAGCCAATATTACAAGAAGCTAGCAAAAATTATAACTTTCAATATCAAGATATTAATGTAGATTGGTTAACCAAAAAAGAATTAGAAAAAATATTAGAAAAATTGCATATTAGAAAAACTTCATTTTCAACACCAAGACTCATCATTACAGAAGGAAATAATATAAAAGATCAACAGATTGGCTATATGGATGACTTAGAACTATTTAATTATTTGAAGAAAAATGGAATTACCAATCAATCATTTAAAAATGCTTACCCAAAAATAGAACGACTCACAAGTGAATCTTATTTTAAACTACTAGAAGAAAAAGAAAACGCATTGGTATTAATTGGAAGAATAGGAGATCCAAAGGTAACAACTTTATTAAACAAAAATACAAACATAAAACTATTAAATCCTGCAGTATTTACAAAAGAAGAAAAACAAAAATTCGATGAAACAGTAACATTAACAGATGACATGAAATTACCAATTTTATTAGAAATCAAAAATGGAAAAATAATGAAAATAACAGATGATGCAAAATAAATTTCCTGTGGAAAAGTTGATAATTTTGTGAATTTAGTTGACAATGAAAAGAAAAAAACGATATAATCTTGTTATATTAAGGAAGGTGTAAAAATGAATGAAAAGAAAAGAGCAATAATCATAGTAACTGTGATTGGCGTTTTATTATTTTTATTAATTGTGATAGGTGTAATCAAAACAGAAAGTAGAACACTGAAGCCAACAGAAAATGAAAGCGGTAACAACAATGTTGCTGAATATGATGGACAATATTCAACAGATTATAAAGAAGCTTTTAATGGAGAAGGGAAAAAAGTACTATATATCGGAAGTTCTAGCTGTAGTGTATGTTCAGAATTTACTCCACAGATGAAATACTTAAGTGAAGCTTATGATTTTACTTATTATTACGTAGATGCAGCTATCATGGATACAGAAGAACTAACAGAACTATTAGAAAAAGTTGGGGTAGACATTGATAACTTTGGAACTCCTTATGTAGCATTCTTAGAAAATGGGAAAAAAATAGATGAAATTCCAGGATACATTACCGAATCTAGCTTATTTGATGAACTACAAGAACATGAAATTATTGGAAGTGAAGAATCATATATATCTAGTAGTAATGCGAGCAAAGAAGAAACTACTGATGATTCAGATGAAAGTCAATATCCAAACATTTCATTTATCAACTATAGTCAATATGAAGAAATTTATGAAAGTGGAGAAAAATCAATTATTGTATTAGGACAGACAGGTTGTGGTGCTTGTACAGCATTCAAACCAACCATCAATGAAATCGCACAAGAAAAAAACATTTCAATTTATTATATTGATATGACAGCTTTAGAAAGCGAAGACAGTAGCAAAATTACTTCATTATCTTACTTTAAAGACAAAGAAAGCTGGGGAACTCCATTAACTTTAATTATTGAAAACAAAGAAGTAGTAGACTCACAAGAAGGCGCAGCGACCAAAGAAGTAACATTAGAATTCTTTGAAAAAAATGGATTTGGAAAATAAAACTCAGAAGTAATAATTGTTTTATTTAAAAAGAACACAAAAACCAAGACTTTTTGTGTTTTTCTATGGAAGGAATAAAAAATAATAAAATTCATAAATATTATCAAGCAGAAATTTAAAATCTGATGAATCAATTTGACAAAATGAGAATTTGTGCTATTATATAAGCTAGTATTAGTGGAAGGAAATCAAAATATATTATGCTTTAAAATTTGAGTGTAAAAGTGATAAAAAGCACCCAATAGTATTTGAAACAATACTATTTTTGTGTGAGAAACATTGATGATATCCTTCTATATAAAATGAAAGAAGGTGAAGCATTTGCGAAAAGTCCTGAGGGAAGAAAAAAAATATTTGATCACATATCGAAACTATTTATCTAGTGATCATTATTTTGGAAAAGTACTTCATCCAGACAGTCATAACAAAAAGGATGGATACCTGATTCGATCTTTATATTTTGATACCCTATATGATGATGACTTTTATAATAAAATAGATGGATTAGAAACGAGAAGAAAAATACGTTTACGTATTTATGATCCAGAAGATGACTTTGCCTACTTAGAAATGAAACAAAAACAAGGAAACTATCAACAGAAAAGATCATTAAAAGTATCAAAAGAAGAAGCAGAGCGATTGATAAAAAAAGACTATCAAGTACTACTAGAAAAAGAAGAACCCTTCGCACTAGAAGTATATACCATTATGAGTAAATATCACTATGTACCAAAAACCATCAATCAATATCGTAGAAAAGCCTATATTGTAAATGAAAACTCAACTAGAATTACATTTGATAGTGATATTAGAGCAACAGAAACATCATTTGATTTATTTGACAAAAACTTATTGTTAAATCCCGTTTTTGATCAAAATCATGTAGTATTAGAAGTAAAATATAATGGATTTCTACTATCTTATGTAAAAGATTTAATTCGTACAATCGATCGAATTCAAACACCAATCAGCAAATATTGCTTAGGTAGAATGAATACCATTAAATATATTTATTAAAGTGAGGAGTAATAAAATGAATGAATTAATAACAAATATTTTTGAAACAACAGGAACACTTAGTACTGAACAAATCATACTAAATGTAGTAATGGCCTTAATTTTAGGTTTACTTGTATTTTTATCATACCTATACACCCATGCAGGAACGATTTATTCCACAAAATTTAATATTTCACTTGTCATGTTAACCGTTGTAACTGCAATTGTCATGACCGTAATTCAAAATAACATCGCATTATCATTAGGAACAATTGGAGCACTTTCTATTGTTCGCTTCCGTACTGCCATAAAAGATCCAAGAGATACCATCTATATTTTTTGGGCAATTTCAATGGGATTATGCTGTGGAATCTCTTGCTTCACAATTGCAATTGTAGGAGCTATTGTCATTTTTATCTTTCTATTACTATTCGGAAGAATCAAAAATACAGATCGTTTGCTATTAGTTGTGCGTGGAAGTAGAAAAAATGAAGGCGAAATTGAATCAACCATATTCACTTATTTCCATGGAAAAGCCAACTTGAGAGTAAAAAATACAAGTCCAGAAACAGTAGAATTTATTTATGAATTATCAAGAAAATCATATAACAAAGCAAACACAAATGAACTATCAATTAGTGATTCATTATATAAAATTAAAAACATTGACTATGTAAATATTGTTTGTCAAAATGATGAAATTAATGGGTAAAAACAATGAAATTCAAACTCATTAGTTTTTTATCATTAGCCATTGTTTTTATATTATGCCTGTTTGCAAACGCAAGAATCAGTGAATCCCATGAAAAAAGAATTGATCAACATATTGATGAAAAAATAAAAAATACTTGTAACAAAAATGACGAATTTTGCACCCATTTACCAATTGTAGAAATCAATACAAATAACAAAACCATTCCCGGAATTAACGGAGAAAGTGACTTAATTGAAGCACAATTTTCCCTTTATTATAACGGAAAAACAAGTAACCGTTTAACTGATAAAAAAAACTTATCAAGTAATATTCAGATTCGATATCGTGGAAACTCATCTCGTGTCTTCCCCAAACATCAATATTTAGTAAAATTTATCGATAAAAATCAACAAGGAAAAAATGTACAACTATTAGGAATGCAAAACGAAAACAAATGGATTTTAAATGGACCATACCTTGATAAATCATTGATTAGAAATTACTTATCATATAACATTTCTGGAAAAATTATGAATAATGTGCCAGAAGTACGTTATTGTGAAGTATTTCTAAATGAAGAATACCAAGGACTATACTTACTAGTAGAAAGTATTTCTAGAACATTAACAGAAGTCACTCGATATAAACCAAACTGGTCAAATGGAATGAGTAGCTATATAGTCCGTTTAGATAGACATGATGACAGTAACATCATGTTAAATAATTTAAGCAAATATAGCGGAAAAATTATTAATCAAAACGCAATTAACATTATCTATCCATCAGAAATAGACTTGACGGAAGAAATATTAGATTATATCAACAATGACTTTTCAAAATTTGAAAAAGCATTATATTCCTATGACTATAAAGAATATGAAAAATATATTGACGTTGACAGCTTTGTCGATTATATGATTCTCAATGAATTCTTTAAAAATAGTGATGCAGGAACCCATTCTACTTACTTATTTAAAGACATCAGAGGAAAAATACACATGGGCCCAGTTTGGGACTTTAATAATGCCATGAATAATTACGTAGAAGAAATTTATAGTCATACAGGTTTCCTATTTCAAGACAAAGCTTGGTATAACATGCTTTTAAAAGACGAACGATTTGTAAACAAAATCATTGATCGTTATCGTTACCTAAGAACAAATTATCTAAGCGATCAATACATACAAAACTATATTGATAAAACCATCAAATATTTAGGAAACTCTATTGATCGAAACTTTGAAGTATGGGAATCAAGTTTTACAGAAACAGAAAATATGCTCGAACCATACGAAAGAAACTATCAAAGCCATGCGGAAGCATTAAAACAAGTAAAAACATATTTAAATAAACGTGGAAAATGGATGGATGAAAACATCGAAACATTAAAACAATATTCGCACAAATCAATCAATAAAATGTATGAGGGGGATTAGAAATGAAGAAGTATTTAATATCTTGTTTTATAATTATCATATTGATACTAGCATACTACTATCTTACCTTCTACACCTCTACAAGTATCATTTCAAAAAAAAATGTAACCACATTTATTAAAACAGAACAAAAAGAGCTAAAATTACAAAATCAACCATTTACCATAAAAGCCATTAATATTGGTTCCGCCATTCCAGGACATGATGACAAAGAATTTTCAATTACCAAACAAACATATTTAAAATGGTTTTCTCAAATTAGTGATATGAATATCAACACCATTCGAGTATTTACAATAGAATCACCAGAATTTTATAAAGCACTCAAAGAATATAATAAAACGCAAAAAAAACCATTATACCTCATCCAAGGAATTGATGCAGGAGATTATGAAAAAAATTCTAGTGTAGACTATTTCCATGAAAGTTTAAAAAATAGTTTGATAAATGATTCCAAAGTAATGATAGATGTCATACATGGAAAAAAAATAATCAACTATAATGCGATTTATGCATCAGGAAGTTTTGATGCTGACGTGTCAGAATGGACCATTGGATATATTATTGGAACAGAATGGAATGATGTAACCGTAGAATACACAAATAGAAACCACAAAAATGATCATGAATATCATGGAAAATACATAAAAACGACAAAAGAAGCGACACCATTTGAACGTGTACTAGCAGAAATTGGTGATACTATATTTGCCTACGAAAGTAACAAATATGGAACTCAAAGATTACTATCATTTGGAAACGCTCCAACCACAGATCCATTTACCTATGATGAAGCAATTAGTGATTTTTTTAACAAATTTACAACAGTAGATATCAGTAGGCTAGAAACAACCAATAAAGTAAAATCAGGATTATTTGCCTCATTTGCAGTCTATACAGGATATCCAGATTATTATAGTTTAAACGGTGAACATTATCAAAACTCTTATAAAGAATACTTAAAAAGTCTTTATAACCATTACAAAATGCCAATTGTAATTTCTGAATTTGGATATTCAACCGCTCGAGGAGAAACCATCAACTTCCAAAATGAAGACTATGGGCATTCCTCTTATACTGAAGAAGAACAAGGAGAAATGATCGTAAAAGCAATTCAAACAATACAAGAAGTAGGAATTAATAACTTTATTCTTTATGAGTGGCAAGATGAATGGGATAAAAACGTTTGGAATACTATGTATAGTATTGATGTTACCAGAAGCCAATACTGGCATGACATTCAAACATCGACCAATAGCTTTGGAATTTTGACATTTGAAAATGGAAAAAAAGAAACACCTGTGATCTTAGATGGAAAAAAAGATGAGTGGAAAAAAGAAGATCAAATATTAAATAAAAATGGATTCCAACTATCAAGTAAATATGATACAACTTACTTATATTTATTGATAGAAAAAGAAAATCTTGAGTTTGAAGAAGAAACCATTTATTTACCAATTGATATTACACCAAAAACAGGAAGTAAAACTTCAAAATTTGATAATTTAAAATTTGATCGAGCAGCAGATTTTATTATAAAAATCAATGGCTCTAAAAATTCTAAAATCGTAGTGCAAGATAGATATAATCCATTAAGAGCCATGTATGGAAAGCAACTATATTGGATTGAACCATTCGAAAAAGGGAATATACCAAAAAAAGACAGTTCAAACTTCGAAGATATTGAACTCATTACAAGCTTTCAAAACTTAAACCGTCAAAATGGAGATTACCAAATTGAAAATAAAGCGACTGTAGTAAAAACAGGAAACTTAATCTATGGAATAAGCGACCCAAATCATAGTAAATTTAACTCATTAAGTGACTTTTATGCCAATGGAAATATCATTGAAATTAGAATTCCTTGGGGAATATTAAACTTTTCCGATCCATCACTAATGATGATTCATGATGATTATTATGAACATTATGGAGTAGAAGACTACCACATTAATCAAATGCATATTGGTATTGGAACCAAAGAAAATACAATTCCATTTGGAACACTTTCTTTAAAAGGATGGAAAGAAAGAATCACTTACCATGAACGACTAAAAAAATCATATGATATCATAAAAAATGCATTAAAGGAGGAGTAGAACATGATAGAACATGTCACATTTATTTTAAGTTTCTTTGTACTATTCTTTGTTCTACTTTTAATTTATGATATGGTTAGCTTATATAAAAGAAAAAGAGAACAAAAAATTGATCAAAGAAAAAAAGAAAAATTAATAAAACTTATTTTAAAAAAGGATAACAAAAAAATAATTCAAAAATTGAAATCGTTATCATATTTATATGTATTTTGTAACATGCTAGAAGAAAACCTTGAAATCGAAAATGAAACCATTCAAGATATCGTTTCCAAAAAAGAATATCAAACAATTCTTTTATCTCTTGCATCAATTTATCAAAAAAAAGATGACTTAGAGAAAGCATATTATGCTTATATGTTACAGTTTATTCAAATTGAACAAAAAGAAATCGATCACTTTTTATTTCATTGCGTTACTTCAAAATCACTTTATTGCCAAGAAAATGCTCTTCAAGCATTTTACCACTCAGGAAACAGTGATAAAGTAGTAGAAGCTTACCAAATAATGTCTAGACAAAACATAAACTATGGATATAAATTAGTAGCAGATGGACTGTCTAATTTTATAGGAGACAAAGAAGAACTCTGTAAAAAACTATATGAGCGATTTGATGAATTTAAAGAACCATTTAAAATTGGATTTTTAACATTTTTTAGACAATGTAAATATGATGTGAAAAAAGAACTAATCGAACGTTTAAAAAATCCTAAAAACATAGAAAAAGAAGTAGAAATCGAAATAATTCGCTACTTTTCTAAGGTACTAGATAAAAAAGCTAGTATAATATTATTAGAGCGTTTAGAAAATAATTACTATAAAGATTTTGAATATGATGTGGTGATCATTCAAACATTAGCAAATTATCCAAGTCCAAAAACCATTAAAGTATTAACAAAATCATTGAGCAATTATAACTATTACGTTCGTTATAATGCAGCAAAAAGTTTAAAAAAAATGACCGATTTAAAAAAAATTACTGGATTAACAGACCCATTTGCCATAGAAATGGTTCAAGCATTGATAAGTCAGGAAGTGTAGAAAATGAGCTTTTTAAAAAACTTAACATTATTTGTAAATGATTTTTTCTTGTATTATATTATTCTTTATGGAGGTTTCTTATTTTGTTCCGCCATTATAGGAGCAATGCGTTTTTATATAACAGAACGAAAGAAAAAATATAAAAACGAAATAGAAAGGGACTTCTATTTGCCCATATCAATAGTGGTTCCTGCCTATAATGAAGAAGTGACCATTATATCAACGATAGACTCTCTTTTAAATTTAGACTATAAATTATATGAGATTGTTGTTGTTGACGATGGATCGACAGATCAAACCTTAAAAACATTAATAAAACATTATGATTTAAAGAAAATCCCAAAAGTAGTAAGAAGAAAAATTCACACAAAAAAAGTAAAGGAATATTATGAAGGAAATTTAAAAGTAAAATTAACTGTTGTTGCAAAAGAAAATGGAGGGAAAGCAGATGCCTTAAATGCTGGAATTAATACTGCAAATTCTCCATACTTTCTAACCATTGATGCAGATTCTGTATTACAAGAAAATTCTTTAACAGAGTTAGTAAAACCAATTATGGAAGACTCTACAATTATTGCAACAGGAGGTGTGATCAAACTATCAAATGGACTTACATTCAAAGATGGAAAAATCGTCGACTATCATTTGCCAAAAAAATATTTAGAAATGATTCAGACTTTAGAATATGATCGTACTTTTTTAGCGAGTAGAACCATATTCGATGTATTCAATGGAAATATGATTGTATCAGGAGCCTTCGGACTTTTCAAAAAACAAATTGTAATAGAAGCAGGAGGCTACAAAACCAACACGATTGGAGAAGATATGGAACTAGTCATTCGACTTCATGATTATGCTATTTCTAATAAAATTCCATATCGAATTAGTTATGTACCAGAAGCCATATGTTATACACAAGCACCAAGTAAATTAAAAGACTTCAAACGTCAAAGAAAAAGATGGCATAGAGGATTATTCCAAAGTTTATTGTCCCATAAAAATATGTTTTTAAATCCCAAATATGGACTATTAGGAACGGTTTCTTTCTTATACTATTGGATCTATGAATTATTTGCGCCATTAACAGAAACAATAGGACTGATATTCATATTTATTTCTTACTTTTTAGAACTGATTAACTTTAAATTCATGATGATTTATTTTGCCATTTATATATTATTTTGTACCATATTTACAATAACAACATTTTTTAATCGTGTATATACAACCAACCGTTTTTCAACAAAAGACTTTATTAGAGTGATATTTTACTCTATCATTGAAAACTTTGGATTTAGGCAACTAGTAAACTGGTACCGATTAACCTCATTTTTTACAACACGAAAAAATAAACTTAATTGGGGAAAAATATCAAGAACAAAAATGGAGTGATAATTTGAAAAAGAAAATATGGAGTGTAATTTTAATCATTGTATGTTTATTTCTAATTATAACCTCAAGACAAGAAAATAATATATTATATTCTTGGAGTATGGATGCATTAGAAGATAAAGAACTATTCGATATCATTAAAAAGTATGATATCAAAGAAATTTATCAAGACTTTACCACAGACTACTTAAGTAAAAATGATTCTGCATTTTTAAAAAAAATGAAAGAAAAAAAAATAAAAGTATATCAATTATGTGGAGACCCATCTTGGGGACTAGATCGAAAAGCCACCCAAATGAAAAAAGAAATTGACAAAGTAATCTCTTATAATCAGAGAAATGAAGAAAAAATAGATGGAATCGTCTTTGATGTAGAACCTTACTTACATAATGAAGAAGATTTTGACTTTCCACTTTATGCGGCTTCAGTAAAAGAAGCATATCAATATGCGAAAAAGAAAAATCTTTATGTTGTTCTAGCGCTCCCAGTCTGGTTGGATAGTATTGACAAGAACCTATTAGAAGATATAATAAAAGAAGGATGCGATGAAGCATCACTGATGAACTATAATATAAAATATACAAAAGAGAACATTGAAAATGAAATCGAATATGCAAAAAAATATCAAAAAAAAGTAAATACAATTTATGAAGTTTATTCCGATGAACAAGAATATTTCAAGACAAAAAAAGAAATGGATCAAGACTTTAAAAAAATTCAAAAATATTATCATTATGAAGGACTTCGAAAAGCATATCATTATTATGAAAAAATGAAACAAAATTAGATGGAGGCGTTATGGTAGGTTATTACAAATTAGATCAAAAAGAAATAGAGCAATTAAAAATAGAATGTCATAATATAGAAGAAAATATTTATCACTTATGTTGTCCTTTAATTGTAAAAGATAAAAAAATGCTAGATAAAGAATTGTTATATTTATATGAAATGCTAGAAATTCCAATGATTACATTAGAAGAAGTAGACCAATTTGACTTTGAAAAAAGCAAAGAACAACAAGCATATTTAGATGAATTTTCTTCTTATTTAGAACTCAATATTAAAATAGAAATGATAGAAGAACAAAAATTAGGTCATTTACTTAGAGTTGCAAAATATGCACGTGAATTAGCAGAACATATAAAACTTTCAAAAGAACACATCAAAAGAATTTATATAGCAGCATTATTCCATGATATTGGAAAATATTTGATTCCAGAAGAAGTTCTAGGGAAACCTGGAAAACTAACAGACGAAGAATTTGAAATGATACAAAAACATTGTATTTTTGCTCGTCAAATTGTTGATCAATTTTTAAATGAGGAAATTATTGAAATGATCGAATCTCATCATGAAAGACTAGATGAAAGTGGTTACTATATGGGAATCACTCCAAGTATTGGGGCCCAAATCATTGGAATAGCGGATAGCTATGATGCCATTACTTCAAATAGAATTTACCACAATGCAGAAAAAAAAGAAGAAGCATTCAAAGAACTGCTTTTATGTACACAGAAAAAAGAAGAGGGTGGCAAAGGAACATTATATGATCCAGAATTAGTACACAAGTTTATTGAAATACAAAGAGGTTATGAAAACTGATAAATAATTTTTGGAATATAAATTTGAATAACTCTGTTTAGTTTTTGAAATAGAGTTTTTTTGTGAAATTTATTCTTAAAAATGAAGTTTTAATTTTATTAGTATCTAATAAATATCACAAATAAAAAATATTTTTTGACAAATTGATAAATCCGTATTTATTTTTGTTCGGCAAAATGTTATAATGTGTGTACAAAAGTAAATAGGCGATTTTATGAATAACGAGAAAAGATTGGTAGAATTTTTAGAAACAAGTCATGGTTATATTACTACTGCAGAATTACTAAGACTTAATATTTATAAATCTCAAATTCAATTTTATATTGATAAAAGTATTATAGAAAAAGTTAGTCATGGTTTATATATGGATACAAAGATTCTTAAGGATGAATATTTTATTTTACAAAAGAAGTATCCTTTAGTGGTATTTTCATATAATACAGCATTACACATTTTAAATCTTACTACTAAGACACCATCTGAAATTGATATAACGATACCAAGAAATAAAAGGGTTAGAGGGAATTATAATATTCATTATGTTTCAGACAAGTATTATGATATCGGGATAATCGAAACTCTAAGCCCAAATGGTAATCCAGTAAAAATATATAATGCAGAAAGATGTATTTGTGACATGTTAAGAACTGAAGGAGAATTTGATTTAGAACTTCAAAATAGAGTATTAGATTATTATTTTCATAGTAAAGATAAAGATCTTGATAAATTATTAGAATATGCAGAAATATTTAATATATATGAAAAAGTTAATACAATTGTGGAGGTAATGATGAAATGGTAGAAGGAAAAATTAAATTAAAAGCTAAAGAGCTTGAAGATAAATATAATTTAAATTATTATGAATCATTACAAAGATTTATGTTTGAAAGAATATCTGTTTCAAAATATCAAGATAATTTTATATTAAAGGGGGATTATTACTTGCTGTAATGATGGAGTTAAATTTGATATTGTAAGTATTACTGATATAAGAGAAGAAGATGAATATGATGGTAATAAATATCATATTACTGGCAGAATAAATAGCACTAAAGTAAATCTAGAAATTGATATATTTATTGATGATAAAGTAACATCAAAAGAATTGAAATTTAAATATCCATTATTATTTGAAGATAGAAGTATTTTAATCAATAGCTATAATATTGAAACTATATTATCAACTGTTTTAAGACGTGGAAAGTATAATAGTAGATGGAAAATGGCAATTGGACTACAGCAAGTTGATAATTTAACACCTTCTGAATATCTGAAAGAATTAGTGAAATTAAATATTAAGAACGAAATATCATTTGATGAATTAGAAAGTAAACTAAAGAAATATATGATGATCTAAACAATAGCTATAATAGACATGAATGTGATTTTGTATCATTGAGAATTATGCAAATATTACAAAAGGATATGTTTTATTTAACGATAGATTTTTATAAATATGTTCATTACTTTTTATTTAAAGATGTCTATGAGTTTGCTGGCAAGTTTAGGGAAGTTAATATCTCAAAAAATGAAGCAATATTGAATGGTGATACGGTAGTATATTGTGATTATAATAGGGTTAAAGACTATCTTATTTATGATTTTTCTGATGAAAGACAAGAAGATTATAAAAAGTTAAGTGCATCAGATCAAATAATAAGTGTATCTAATTTTACTTTTTGTATTTGGCAAGTGCATCCTTTTATGGAGGGTAATACTAGAACAACAGTAATATTTATGATTAAATATTTAAAAGAACTTGGTTACAATATAAATTATTTGTTGTTTAAAGAAAATTCAAAATACTTTAGAAATGACTTGAATTAAAAAGATTAAGTGTAGGAGGTAATTAAACATGGAAAAAGCTATTCAAAATAAAATCGATTCAATATGGCTAGATTTTGCAAATGGTGGCATGACAGATCCATTATCTGTAATTAAGCAAATGACATATTTGTTGTTTATAAAAGGATTAGACGAAGTGGAAACTAATAATGAGCAAACAGAGCAATTATTAGGAGTTAAATTTAATAGAATATTTGATGAAGAACACCAAAACTGTAGATGGAGTAAATTTAAAAATTTATCAGCAGATGCAATGTTTAACCTAATGACTACTAAAATTTTTCCATTTATTAAAAATTTAAAAGCTGGAAAGGATTCATCTTTCTCAAAATATATGGAAAAATCAATATTTATGGTTCCAAGTGCCTTAGTATTAGAAAAGGTTGTAACCAAATTAGACTCTATTCCAATGAAAGATAGAGATACGAAAGGAGATATTTACGAATATTTACTTTCTAAACTTGCAACAGCAGGAAGAAATGGTCAATTTAGAACTCCTAGACACATTATTAAAATGATGGTTGAATTAGTTAAACCAACTCCAATCGATACAATTTGTGATCCAGCATGTGGTACAGGTGGATTCCTACTTGAATCAAGTGAATATTTAAGAAAAAATTACCCAGATATATTTAATAGTGAAAGTACAAAATATCATTTTAATAATGAAATGTTTTATGGTTTTGATACTGATGATACTATGTTAAGTATTAGTGCAATGAATATGATAATGCATGGAATCGATAATCCTAATATCGAATATAAAGATTCTGCCTCAGGAGAAAATACAGATACTGATAAGTATTCATTAATATTAGCTAATCCTCCATTTAAAGGTTCTATTGATGAAACAACAATATCTCCATCTTTATCAAAAATTTGTAATACTAAGAAAACAGAATTATTATTTTTAGCATTATTTTTAAGAAGTCTAAAAATAGGCGGCAGATGTGCTTGTATAGTACCTGATGGTGTATTGTTTGGAAGTAGTAATGCACATAAATCAATTAGAAAAGAAATAGTAGAGAATAATAAACTAGAAGCTATAATTTCTATGCCTAGTGGAGTATTTCAACCATATGCAGGAGTGTCTACAGCAGTAATGATATTTACTAAAACAACTACTGGAGGTACAGATAAAGTATGGTTTTATGATATGACAGCCGATGGTTTCAGTTTAGATGCTAAAAGAACTCCAACACAAGAAAATGATATTCCAGATATTATAAAAAGGTATAATAATCTATCTTCTGAAGAAAATAGACAGAGAACAGACAAATCTTTCTTTGTTCCAAAAGAAGAAATAATCAAAAATGATTATGATTTATCAATTAATAAATATAAAGAAATTATTCAAGAAAAAATAAAATACGAAGATCCTAAAGTAATATTAAAACAAATTATGGATATGGAAGAAGAATTTCAAAAACAACTTAAAGAGCTAGAGGAGTTGCTATAGATGAAACTATTAGATATTTGCAAAGTTGGTGGGAAATCCGTAAAGAAATATCAGAGATTGAAGAAATATGTTGCAACGGGAGAGGTTATAAATAACGAAATAATAAATTTTGAAAGTGTATCTTATAAAGACAAGCCCTCAAGAGCAAATGTTCAGATTGATGATAGCGATGTTTTATTTACAAAGATGAAAGATACTATTAAAACTTTGTGTGCTAATAATGATAATATAAATAATATATATTCTACAGGATTTTATGTTTTAACGCCTAATAACAATGTTATGCAAAAATATTTGTATTATTATTTAAACTCAGAATCATTTAATTCGAAAAAAAATAGATTATGTTCAGGAGCCACACAGAAAGCACTAAATAATGAAGGATTGAGTAAAATAATAATAAAGTATATACCAACTATAAGCGAACAAGAAAAAATAATAGAGAGATTAACAATGATAGACAATCTAATTAACATAAAAAGTAATCAGATAGGTAAATTGGAACAGCTAGTCAAATCTCAGTTTGTTAAGGAGATGTATCTATGAAAATTAAAGAAATTTCAAATGTATTAAATGGATATGCCTTTAAAAGTTCAAAATATGTAAATGATGGACATAGAGTAATTAGAATAACAAATGTTCAATCTGGTTTTATAGAAGATGAAAAACCTGTATTTTATGAATTTGATAGTCAATTAGAAAAATATGAATTACAAGAAAATGACTTGTTAATTTCTCTAACAGGAAATGTTGGAAGATGTGCATTGGTTACAAAAGAATTTTTACCTGCATATTTAAATCAACGAGTATGTTGTTTACGAGTGAATAAGGAAAAAGTAATACCTAAATTTTTATATTATATTTTAAATTCTAAAAAATTTGAATTTGATTGTATAAATTCATCGCAAGGGATAGCACAATTGAATATGAGCACTGAGTGGTTAAAAGAATATAATTTAGAAATACCATCATTAGAGATCCAATATAAAATAATTAAGGTTTTTGATAAAGTTTATAATAATATAGATATAAGAAAAAAACAAATAATTTGTTGTAATAATATTATAAAATCTCAGTTTGTCGAGATGTTTGGAGATCCAATCACAAATGATAAAAAGTGGAAAAAAAGAAGATTATTTGATGAATGTGAAATTACAACAGGAAATACTCCTTCAAGAAAAGTTGGTTCATATTATGGAGACGATATTGAATGGATAAAATCTGACAATATATTAAATGATTATACATATCTAACAAAGGCAAAAGAATCATTATCTTTTGAAGGCTTAAGGGTAGGCCGATATTTAGACAGTGGTTGCATATTAATGACATGCATTGCAGGAAGTTTAAATTCCATAGGAAATGTAGGTATAACAAATCGTAAAGTATCCTTTAATCAACAAATAAATGGAATTAATCCAAAGAGTAATAATGTTTATTTTATGTATGAGCAATTTGTTTTGTCTAAAAAATATCTTCATACACCAGTAAATATGTCTCTGAAGGGAATACTTAGTAAAAATCAATTAGGTAATTTAGAGTTTATTTTTCCACCATTAGATCTTCAAATTCGTTTTGGTGAAATCTTTGAACAAATCGATAAACAGAAATTTGAATTTGAAAAGAGCTTAAAAAAATTAGAAGAAATGAAGTCATCATTGATGCAGGAGTATTTTGATTAAAACGCTCTTTTTTTTCTATGTTATAATATATGCCGTTCTAAAAATGGGGATTGGTATATATGAAGAATAGTTTAATTAGAACAATTAATTCTGAAATGAACTCATATTTAAATAACTATCAATTAGAAAAACTAAATGAAATTTTAGAATATAATTTATATAAATATGATGTAATTGAAGTGGAAAAGAATAAAAAGGATGATGTAGATTATGCAGAACTATTTATTTCATCAAAAAAAGTAGAAGGTTGCTCAGAAAAGGACATTAAATTATTATAAGACAACAATAGATAACATGTTAGAACAAATAAAGAAAGAAATTAAAACTGTAGATACTGATGATTTAAGGGGTTATTTAACATCATATCAGGAAAAAAATAATTGTAGTAAAGTAACTATAGATAATGTTAGAAGAATATTTTCTAGCTTCTTTTCTTGGCTTGAAGATGAAGATTATATTATAAAAAGTCCGATTAGAAGAATACATAAAATTAAAACAACCAAAGTAGTGCGAGAGACATATTCAGATGAAACAATAGAAAAGTTAAGAGATAGTTGTGAGGAAATAAGAGACTTAGCATTGATAGATTTTTTAACTTCTACAGGAGTGAGAGTAGGTGAATTAGTTAAATTAAATAAAAATGATATTAGTTTTGAAGATAGATTATGTATTGTATTTGGTAAAGGTAGTAAGGAAAGAGAAATTTATTTTGACGCAAGGACTAAATTACATTTAGAGAAATATTTATCAATGAGAAATGATGATAATCTAGCTTTATTTGTTAGCTTGCTCTCACCCTATGACAGACTAGAAATTAGTGGGGGAGAAATAAGATTAAGAAAATTAGGAAGAGATTTAGAGCTACAAAGGGTGCATCCTCATAAGTTTAGAAGAACTATGGCAACAAAAGCAATTGATAAGGGAATGCCAATAGAACAAGCACAGAGATTATTAGGTCATGCCAAAATAGATACTACATTACAATATACTATAGTTAATCAAAATAATGTTAAATTATCTCATCATAAATATATTTGCTAGTACATTTCAAAATCTCAGTTTGTCGAGATGTTTGGTGATCCAGTTACAAATGATAAAAAGTGGGAAACTGATAATTTAGGAAATATAGGAAACTTTAAAAATGGAAAGATAATATTTAAAATGGAACAGCTAGATAAAATTGTTTTAAATGATAAAATTAATCCGAATTATTACTTACAAAACAATGATATAGTTTTTGTTAGATCAAACGGAAGTAAAGAAAAAGAAGGATAATAGAGGTGAAAATATTAATAATATTAATCAACAAATGTTAAATAGACTAATTATAATATTACCACCAATTGAACTACAAAATAAGTTTGCTAAAATAGTAGAACAAATCGATAAACAGAAATTTGTAAGTGCGAAAATGCTGGAAATTATAGGTAAATTGTCGAATTTATGGTAAAATTATGTTGAGATTATTAAATTTGGAGTTGGTTGATGATGTCAAATTTTGATTTTATAAGTGATAGCAGATTGATTGATATTAAAAATGCTTGTATTGAGGCTGAAAGAAGTTTAACTATAACAGCAACAACTAGTGCTATTATGTCTAGAAAAGCTTTAGAGTTAGGGATTAAATGGGTATACGGTGTAGATGGAGATTTAAAAATACCTTATCAACAAACTTTAGCTACTTTAATTCATGATAGAAATTTTAAAAATATTATAGATACTAATTTATTGAAAAAAATAATTTATATTCAAAAACTTGGTAATCAAGCAGTTCATAGCAATACAAAAATAAAAAAACAAGAATCATTATTATCATTAAAAAATTTACATGACTTTATGCTATGGATCACATATTTATATTGTGATAATTATATTGAACATCGATTTAATGAATCTATTGTTTCTGACCCTGTAAATAATAAAGCATTAGAAAAAGAAAAATTAGAACTATTAGAAAGATTAGAAGCTAATGAGAAGACAATTGAACAACTACAAAAAGAATTTGAATCATTAAGAAATGAAACTTCAAAAATAAGAAAACAAAGAGAAAGTTCTATTCCATTTGATATTAAAGATATATCAGAGTTTAAGACTCGTAAACAATATATTGATTTAGATTTAGAAATAGCTGGATGGGAAATTAATAAAAATATGGTTGAGGAGTTGCCTGTAACTGGAATGCCGAATGTATCAGGTGACGGATTCGTCGATTATGTTCTAATGGGTGCAAATGGTAAGCCTGTTGCTTTAGTAGAAGCAAAAAGAACTTCTAAGGATGCTAGAGTTGGGCAGCAGCAAGCTAAAATATATGCTGATTGTTTAGAAAATAAATATGGACAAAGACCAGTAATTTTCTTTACTAATGGGTTTGATATTTATATGTGGGATGATTGTAATTATCCGTATAGAAAAGTATCAGGTTATTATACACAAGAACAATTACAATTACTAATAGATAGAAGAACTTTGAAAAAAGATTTAAAAAATATATCTATAGATGATACTATTACTAATAGAACTTATCAACAGGAAGCCATTAAAGCTTTTTGCGATGATTTGAACAATCATCAAAGAAAGGGATTGTTAGTGATGGCCACAGGAACAGGTAAGACAAGAACAGCAGTTTCTATAGTAGATGTGCTAACAAATTCAAATTGGGTTAAGAATGTCTTATTTTTAGCGGACAGAGCAGAATTAGTAAAACAAGCCAAAAAGAGCTTTAATAAATTAATTCCATCATTATCTACAATTAATTTAACTTTTGAAAAAGAAAATGCTGAAAATGCAAGGATGGTATTTTCTACTTATCAAACAATGATGAATGCAATTGATGATATAAAAACAAAAGATGATAAGAAACTATTTACAGTGGGTCATTTTGATTTGATTATAGTTGATGAAGCTCACAGAAGCATTTACAAAAAATATCAAGCCATATTTGAATACTTTGATGGATTACTGTTAGGATTAACAGCTACACCTCGAAGTGATATAGATAAAAATACTTATAAAATATTTGAACTTCAGGATAATGTACCTACCTATTCATATGAATATGAAGAAGCTGTTGCTAATGGTTTCCTAGTTGATTATCATACAATTGAATGTTCTACTGGTTTTATTAGAGATGGTATTAAATATGATGAATTGTCAGATAAAGACAAAGAAGAATTTGAGGATACATTTGCTGAAGATGAGGAGATAGTTGATTCTGTAAAAGCATCTGATATAAATAGTTGGCTATTTAACAATGATACAATAGATAAAATTTTGACTGTTATGATGGAAAAGGGATTAAAAGTGGAAAGCAATGATAAGCTTGGTAAAACCATTATATTTGCCAAAAATCATAAACATGCTGAAGTTATAGAAAAAAGGTTTAATATATTATTTCCGCAGTATAATGGACATTTTGCTAGAGTTATAGATATTCATACAAATTATTATTCATCACTCATAGAAGATTTTTCTGATTGTACTAAAATGCCACAAATAGCAATATCCGTAGATATGTTAGATACCGGAATTGATATTCCTGAAATAGTAAATTTAGTATTTTTTAAGGAAGTAAAATCTAAAGTTAAATTTTTGCAAATGATTGGTCGAGGAACTAGACTATGTCCAGATTTGTTCGGATGGGGGAAAGATAAAAAAGAATTTTATATATTTGATGCTTGTCAAAATTTTGAATTTTTTGATCAAAATCCGAAAGGCAAAGAATGTACAATTGGAATGAGCCTATCGCAATTTATATTTGAATTGAAGGTGGATATATTAAGAGAATTACAGAAAGTAGATTACTTAAATGATAATGAATATTTGTGGTATAAAAATATTTTATTAGAACAACTCGTTGATACTATTTCTTCTCTTAATACTTTAAAATTTGACGTTAAACAAAAAATGCAGTATGTTGAGAAGTATAAAGACATTGTTAATTGGAATAATTTAACTGATTTAGCAGTAAAAGAAATTAAGGATAATTTGACTTCATTAATTATGTCAAATGATAATGATGAAACTGCAAAACAATTTGACCGATTAATGTTATCTATAGAATTATCAAAAATGTTAAATATGAGATATGAAAGAGAAAAAAGTAGATTATCTCATATTGGAGAAGGTCTTATAGGATTAATGAATATTCCACAAGTCGCTAACAAAAAAGATGATGTTCAAAAATTGTTAAAAGAGGACTATATAAATAAAGCAGATATTTTTGAAATAGATAGAATAAGAGATTCGTTAAGAGAGTTAATCAAGTATTTGCCAAAAAGAATTAGAAAAGCTGTTTACACTGATTTTAGTGATGATATTAATATAGTTGAACATGATGACAGAAAAATTGAACAACAAGATTTATCTGATTATAAGAAAAAAATTAATTTCTATTTGAAAAATCATATGGATAATGAAATTATTAATAAAATTAGAAATAATGAAAGAATTAGTTCTAAAGAAATTAATAAATTACAAGAAATATTATTTGCTGATTTAAATTCAAATGAAGCAGAATATAAGATAAACTATAATGATGAATCACTAGTACTATTGGTAAGAAAGACTGTTGGTTTATCTAAGGAGGCAATAGACAGAGAATTTTCTAAATTTGAAAATGATAACGAACTAAATGTCGAACAGACAAGATTTCTAAACTTAATTAAAAATTATATTATGAAAAATGGAGTAATAGACAAACGTATTTTAAATGAAGATCCATTTACTAATTATGGAAGTATTCTAGAATTATTTGATGGTCAAATGAATATAATTCAGATCATAATTGCAATAATTGACTTGATTAATGGCAATGGGTGCTATAAGCAACAAAAGATTTAGCAGAATAAATCGTAGAGTGATATTGATTTCTTTGAAGATCTATGGTAATATGCATTATACGGAAGTGACAGTACAAAGGTTTGTCTTGCAAATAGTGGTATATAAAAAGCCTTTGTTCCAGGGCGAACAAATGTTTTTTGCTTTTGTATATGTGGTGGTAACCACTATACATTAAAAACTAAAGACTAACAAATGTTAGAAAAAAATTCACAGGAGATTATGAGATAATTATAATCATGACTTTTGTCTTCCTGTTATTATTTAGCATAGATAATTTATAATAACAAGTGCAATTAAAGATTTGTTTAAAGATTCTCTACAGGAAATGATGAATGCAGAGTTTGAAACATCTATGGGATATAAAAAATACCAATTCTTAGGAATAGAAGAAGCAGAAGTAATTGAAACAACTATTAGTATATAAAGAAATTATAAACAACTTCTTAGATAATGCAATAGCAGTAGTGACAGACCAAGTAGGACAAGACAGATTATTATCTATGAAACAATCAAATTCACAAAAATAAAAAAAATGTGATAAAAGTCATTTATAATTTAAATAACTCATAATATTCATTAAATTCAAAAGAAATTACATAACTAACAGATTTCTGCTTTTTAAACTATTTCAATCGAAATAGTAACATACAGTTATTTTTTCTCAAAAACCAGAACAGTTAGACAAATGGATAGAAAAAGCAAAATTACTAGACATTATAGAATTAAATAGTTTTATTAATCTTATTGAAAGTGATATAGATGCAGTTAAAAATGCAATTATATATGACTATAGCAATGGATTAACAGAAGGTTTCAACAATAAAACAAAAGTTATAAAAAGACAGAATAGGACAGCAAAAACTGATAAAAAAGTCAAAGTTAAAAATTGATAATTTTATCAGTTTTTATTTTGTCATTGATAACAAAGAAGTTTCACAACTAAGAAAAAAATACATTTTTTTTGAATAATTGATAAAAACCTCTTTTGAAACTCTACAAATATTGGTATAATAAAATAAGGTGATACTATGAATAAAACTAAGATAATAGCAACCATAGGACCTGCTAGCAATTCCAAAGAATGCTTAAAAGGATTAATCAATCAAGGAATGTCAGTCGCGCGACTCAATCTAAGTCACGCTGACTATGACTTTTGCAAAGATGTCATCCATAAAATACAAGAACTCAACAAAGAATTAAACACAGTAGTTTCTATTATGCTAGATACAGAAGGACCAAATGTTAGAGTTGGAAAATTTGTCGGAGGAAAAGCCTTGCTAAAAAAAGGAGACCGAATTCGCATCTATATGGAAGAACTAATTGGTGATAACACAAAGTTTAGTGTCAATTACAAAAACTTAATTCAAGATGTTCACTATAATACCATTTTAAAAATTGATGATGGAATTATCGAATTACAAGTCTTAGAAAAAGGAACAAACTATTTATTATGCGAAGTGATCAAAGAAGGAACCATTGAAAATAATAAATCATTAAATGCCCCAGGCGTAAAACTATCTCTTCCTTTCCTAAGCGAAAAAGACTATAAAGACATTTTGTTTGCCAATCAAATGAAAGTAGACTATTTAGCCCTTTCCTTTGTTTCCACAGCAGAAGACGTCTTAGGAATTAATGATATTTTAATCGGATTAAACAACGATCACATTGGAATCATTGCCAAAATCGAAAATGAATCAGCCGTAGAAGAAATTGATGAAATTATCAGAGTCAGTGAAGGAATTATGATTGCAAGAGGAGACCTTGGAGTAGAAATACCAATGGAACGAGTTCCTGGAATTCAAAAAAGTATCATTAGTAAATGTCATAACATAGGAAAAGTAAGTATTGTCGCAACCGAACTATTATCAACAATGGAAACAAATAGTAGACCAACAAGAGCAGAAGTAAGCGATATCGCCAATGCAGTATTAGATGGAACCGATGCCGTAATGCTTTCAGGAGAAACCACAATTGGAAAATATCCAGTAGAAACACTATCTATCATGGAAAAAATTATTGAATCAGCAGAAGAAGAAATTAACTATTTAGAATTATTGGATAAAGCAATGCGAACTGAAAAACAAGACATCACAGGAATGATTGCCTATAGCGTCACAGAATGCGCTAATAGACTAAAATGTTGCGCAATTATTGCCCCGACCATAACAGGATATACCGCAAAAAAAATGAGCCGTTTTCGACCAAGCTGTCCTATCATTGCAGTAAGCCCTGATATTAGTACTGTAAAAAGTCTAAACCTTCATTTTGGAATAACACCAGTCTTGGTAGACGAAATTAGCTCATTTGATAAAATCACCAAACGCTCAAAAGAAATCACAAAAAAGCTCATGGACATTAATGATGGAGACAAAATCATTATCACAGGAGGATATCCATTCAAAGAAGTAAAATATACAAACTTTATGAAAATAGAAGAATTATAAAAGGGAGTTGATTCTATGTATAACTTAGGAGAACAATTTAAAATAAACCAAGAATTGGCTTTAATGAATCCAAAACAAATTATAAAAGGAAACAAATATCGCATCACAGTCTTAACAGAACGACTCATTCGTCTAGAATATAACGAAGAAGGCATCTTTGAAGATAGACCAACCAACCTGATTTGGTATCGAAACTTACCAGAAGTTCCATTCACTAAAAAAGAAGATGCCAACTACTTAGAACTAGAAACCGAATACTTAAAATTGGTTTACACAAAAGAAAAAAACTTTAACGGTGGAAAAGTAAATCCAATGTCAAACCTAAAAGTTCACCTAAAAAAAACAGATCGAGCATGGTATTATGGACATCCAGAAATTCGTAACTTTGGTGCTCCTGGATCTGAATTAGTAGATGAACATGGAAAAGTACTTTATAGAAAAGCACTATATTCCATAGATGGATTCGCAAGCATTGATGACTCCAAAACAGACCTCTTAAATGAAAACGGAACACTATCACCAAGAGAAAATATAGGAATTGACATTTACTTATTTTGTTATAATAAAGACTTTGACCTTTGCCTAAAAGATTACTTTGCACTAACTGGAAAACCAGCACTAATCCCAAGATATGCATTAGGAAACTGGTGGAGTAGAAACATCACTTATAACGATATAGAACTAAAACAACTGATCGATAACTTCAGCTTGAAAGAAATTCCGCTATCTGTGTTATTACTAGATAAAGATTGGCATAAACGAACTTACTTTAAAGACAAACACTTGATGACAGGCTTTACGTGGAATACAGAATTATTTCAATCTCCACTAGATATGACAAACTATTTACACTCAAAAGGAATTCGATTAGGACTCAATATCAGCCCAATGGAAGGCTTTTACCCAATTGATGAATATTACGAAAAAGCAAAAACTTACCTTGGAACAGATAAAAATGGAGTCATTCCTTTTCATGTATTTGACCCAAAAGCAGTAGACGTTTACTTAAAACTATTTATTCATCCATTAGATGGAGCAGGAGTCGACTTCTTCTGGATTGATTACTTTGACAAAAAAAGAATCGGAGAATTACAACTATTAAAACATTATCAATTTTTTGATATGATGAGAAACTACAAAAGAAGACCAATGGTACTAGCACATAACTCACTCGTTGCTCCTCATCGTTATCCAGTATTATACTCTGGGAAAACAACAGTCGGATGGGACACCTTAAAACGAATCCCACTCCATAATGCAACTGCAACCAATATAGGAGTAAGCTTTTGGTCACACGATATTGGTGGATATTTCAAAGGAACAGAAGACAATGAACTTTATATTCGATATGTACAACTTGGTGTCTTTTCTCCTATTTTCAAATTTGGAGCAGAAGCAGGAAAATACTACAAAAGAGAACCTTGGCGTTGGAGTATAAAAACTTATGAAATTACAAAAGATTACCTGCAACTCCGCCATCGATTAATTCCATATCTATATACAGAAGCTTATAAATATCATCAATTTGGAACCCCACTCATAGAACCAATTTATTATAAATATCCAGAAATGTACGATGACCCATTATATAAAGACGAATACTATTTTGGAAGTGCCTTCTTTGTTTCACCAATTACCAAGAAAAAAGACTACGTCATGAATCGCGTGATCCATAAATTTTTCATGCCAGACGGAACTTGGTATGACTTTGTAACAGGAAAAAAATTTCCAGGAGGAAGAAACTACACCATGTTTTTCAAAGATCAAGACTATCCTGTATTCGTAAGAGCAGGATCAATTATCCCACTTGGAGATAATGACAATCTCAATGATACTACACCACCAAAAAACCTAGAGATACAAATTTTTCCAGGACAAAGTAACTTATATAAAATGTATGAAGATGATGGAGTAAGTGACTTATATCGAAAAGGATTTTACCTGCTTACCTCTATTGATTATAACTATATGCCAAATAATTATACAGTGATTGTACGAGCATTAGAAGGAAAAAGTGGAATTGTACCAGAAACACGCAATTACAAATTTAGATTTCGTAACACCAAACAATCTAATGAAGTCATCGTATACTTTAACGATACCCAACTAGGATATGAATCCTATATAGAAGGAAATGACTTTATTGTAGAAGTAAAAAACGTAAAAACAATTGGCCAATTAACCATTAACTGCAAAGGAAAAGACATAGAAATCGATGCCGTTCGACTAATTAATGAAGAAATAGAAGGGATCATTAGTGACTTACAAATAGAAACAGAAACCAAAGAAAAAGTAGATGCTGTATTATTTGATCCAGAACTTCCAATCAAAAAGAAACGAATTGAAATACGTAAAATGGGAAACAAAAATATCATAGAACGAAAATTTATGAAACTATTTTTAAAACTATTAGAATACGTAAATCAAGTATAAAACACTTGAAATAAAAAAAAATATATATTATAATAAACGTGTTGTTAAAAAAAGACAAAAAGATAAGAGTAGTAAGAAAAGAGAAATAAAAAAAGAGAGCAGATGGTTGGTGAAAATCTGAATATTTCCATTCCGAACTTACTTATCCTGTTCGATTAAGCGGTCCCAGCCGTTATCTGGAAAGCGCATAATAAAGTATTATGAAGTAAGGTGGTACCGCGGGAAAACTCGTCCTTATATCATGGTACTTTTTTCGTAGGAGGATTTTATGGAACGTATTATAGTAACAATCATTGTTTTTTTCTTCATTTACCTGCTGTATTATATTACAGTGCTCAAAAACAAACAAAAAATGGAGACATTTGAAAAGAGTGGACAAGCATCATTTATTATTAAAAAATATAAATTGGAACCAAAAAAATTAGACAAAAAAAAATTTGCACGATCCATTGCTTTAACCAACAGTTTTATTATTGCTCTTACCTTTTTAATTACAGATTTTATAGAAAATTACATAGTAAAACTATTGGTAGGATTTGTAATACTAATTCCACTCATCATTTTAGGATACCATTACATAGGACAGAAATATAAAAAGAAAGAAGTGAATAAATATGTATGATTTTAAAAGAATAGAAAACAAATGGCAAAAATATTGGAAAGAACAAAAAACATTTGAAGCAAAAAATGAAAGTGAATTGCAAAAATATTATATCTTAGTAGAATTTCCATATCCATCAGGAGCAGGATTACATGTTGGACATGTTAGAAGTTATACAGCATTAGACACATTAGCTAGAAAAAGAAGAATGCAAGGATATAATGTATTATTTCCAATGGGATGGGATGCATTTGGAGCCCCAGCAGAACAATACGCAATAAAAAACAAAATTCATCCAAGCATAGCAGTAAAAGAAAACATAAAAACATTCAAATCCCAAATCCAAAGTTTAGGAATTTCCTATGATTGGAGTCGTGAATTCTCGACAACAGACCCAGAATACTATAAATGGACACAATGGCAATTTTTAAAATTTTATGAACATGGACTTGCTTATAAAGACAAAAAAAATATCAACTGGTGTCCAAACTGTAAAACAGGTTTATCAAATGAAGACTCTAGTGGAGGTGTTTGTGAGCGTTGTGGATCTAAAGTAGTTCAAAAAGAAAAAGAACAATGGATGCTTCGTATGAGTGATTACGCAGAACAATTACTAGATGGATTAAATGATAACCAATTTGAAGAAAGAATCAAAACAGCACAAATCAATTGGATTGGAAAAAGTACAGGAGCAGAAGTAGAATTTAAAATAAAAAACTCTGACGAAACATTAACAGTCTACACAACAAGACCAGATACATTATATGGAGTTACCTTTATGGTAGTCGCACCTGAACATCCTATATTAGAAACAATGAAAGATCAAATTCAAAACTTTGGCGAAATTGTCAAATACCGTGAAGAAACAAGCATGAAAACCGAATTTGAAAGAACTGAATTAGTCAAAGAAAAAACAGGCGTAAAAATAGAAGGAATAGAAGCGATAAACCCAGTAAATGGAGAAAACATTCAAATTTGGGTAGGAGATTATGTTATGATGCATTATGGAACAGGAGCGATTATGGCAGTTCCAGCCCATGATGAACGTGATTATGAATTTGCCAAAAAATTTAATATTCCAATTATTGAAGTCATTAAAGGTGGAGACATAAAACAAAGTGCCTATACACAGGATGGAGAAATGGTAAACTCAGGAATTTTAAATGGACTTACCAATAAACAAGAATCTATTGAAAAAATGTTGAACTATTTAGAAGAACAAAAAATAGGAAAAAGGAAAACCAATTATCGACTTCAAGACTGGATTTTTTCTCGCCAACGTTTTTGGGGAGAACCAATTCCAATGATCCATTGTGATACTTGCGGTTGGGTACCTGTAAGAGAACAAGAACTTCCAGTGTTATTACCAGAAGTCGCTCATTATGAACCAACAGAAGATGGAGAAAGCCCATTAGCGAAGATTACAGACTGGGTGAATGTTTCTTGTCCAAAATGTGGAGCGAATGCCAAAAGAGAAACAGACACGATGCCAAACTGGGCAGGTTCTAGTTGGTATTGGTTACGTTATATGGATGCCCATAACGAAAATGAATTTGTTTCCAAAGATGCATTAAATTGTTGGGGAAAAGTAGATTGGTATAATGGAGGAATGGAACACGCCACAAGACACTTACTTTATGCAAGATTTTGGAATCAATTCCTTTATAATATTGGATTAGTACCAAATAAAGAACCATTTGAACTTCGGACAGCACATGGTATGATTTTAGGAGACAATGGGGAAAAAATGAGCAAATCAAAGGGAAACGTTATTAATCCAAATGACATTGTAGAAGAATTAGGAGCAGATGCCTTAAGAACTTATGAAATGTTTATTGGTGACTATGAAAAAGAAGCAGCTTGGAGTAGCAATGGTCTAAAAGGATGCAAGCGCTTTCTAGACCGTGTTTGGAAACTAGGAGAATCCTTAAACGACAAAACAGGTTATAGTTTAGAAACACTAATTCACCAAACAATTAAAAAAGTAACCAATGACATTGAATTAATGAAATACAATACTGCTGTATCTGCTTTAATGATTTTATTAAATAACTATGAAAAATTAGAAACCATTACCAAAGAGGATTATCGTATATTTCTACACCTATTAAATCCAATTGCCCCTCATATAACAGAAGAATTGAATGAGATTTACCACTTAGGTGACCCACTTTGTGAATCTAAATGGCCAACTTATGAAGAAGCAAAAACGATTGATGATAGTTATTGTATGATTGTACAAGTGAATGGAAAAGTCAGAGGAAAAATAGAAGTAGCAACCAATACCACCAAAGAAGAAATGGAACGTCTTGCCCTAGAAGTTGAAAATGTAAAGAAAAACCTTGAAGGAAAAGAAATTGTAAAAATGATTACTGTTCCTAAAAAATTGGTAAACATTGTAGTGAAAGATTAGAATTCTAATCTTTTTTCCTAACTAAAAAAATCCTAGTTTTCACTAAGATTTTTTTCAGGTTGATTATTATTACTAATGTAGTCCGTTAAAGAATATCCCTTAAAATCACCAGCACCAGTAATAGAAATAACAATCACTTGCTTATGATCTTTACAGCTCATAGTATAAATTACTTTCTCATAAAAATGAGAATCAAAACCATAAGTTTCCATTTCTTTTTCAGATAGAGTAGTAGTATCATGATCAATACAACCAGAATTTTGAATTTCAATCATTCTAGTAAATTTATCCGCTTGTAACTTCATAAGATTGGTTGCTTCCTCTTTTGTGTAATGACGCTGTTTTCGATTCTTAGAACCAAAATATACAAAAACACAAGATAAAATAATACAAACAGCGATTAAAATAATTTGATAAATCATTCCATATTTTTTAAAATGTTGTTTCATTTGGTAACTTCCTTTCCATAAAAGTATTATATCTTATTTCAAAAAAAAATACTAGTGTGCTATAATAGAAAAAGAAATCACATCGCAAATTAGTAATACGATACAGACAAGAAATTTATGATACACAATAATTCATTTGTTTAGATAAAAAAACAAAATTACAGTTTTGTAACAAATCATGAAAAGAATATATGCTATAATAGGAAAAAAAGGAGGAGACAGAATGACAGGATATATAGAACCAATTCGATTTGCCTTTTTATTTTTCCCAATCATCGCACTCATTTTCACACTTCCTTATATTTTCCACCAATATCATAAATATGGTTCTATCTTATTTTTACGAGTTTCCATTGTATATTCCTTTATTTTATATCTGACTTGTATCTATTTTCTAGTCATTTTACCACTTCCATCGATTGAATCTGTAAAAAAAATGACGACAGATTGGATTCAACTAACTCCATTTTTATTTATAAAAGAATTCTTTTTATATAGTAGTTTCATTTGGAATGACCCAAATACTTATTTAGAAGTATTAAAAGAACCATATTTTTATCAAGTATTTTATAACATATTACTAACTATACCATTTGGAATTTACCTACGTTATTACTTTAAATACAATTTCAAAAAAACACTTTTCCTAACGATTTTATTAACTTTGTTTTTTGAAGGAACCCAACTATCAGGATTATATGGAATATATCCTAGACCTTATCGTTTATTTGATATTGATGACCTTTTTCTAAACACACTAGGAGGAATCATAGGGTATGGGATTACACCATTATTTAGTCATTTCTTACCAGATCGGAAAACATTAGACCAAAAATCTTATCAAAAAGGAAAGCGAGTTTCTATTTTAAGACGAACAATCGCAACATGGATTGACTTGGTATTCATATTTCTAATGACAATGATTATGAATCTCATAGGAATGCAAGACTCATTTTTACAATACCTTTTATCTATATTAATCCTTTTTATGATAATACCAATGATTACCAAAGGACTCACCCTAGGAAAAAAATGTATGAATATCAAAATTGTAACAGAAAATGAAGAAACACCAAAATGGTACCAATATTGGATCCGCTATGGAATACTATATCTATTTTTTCTACCAGCTCCATTTTATTTATACTTACTACTAAGTATAGGAAACGTAATCTTCTTTATTGGATTTTCTATATTATTTTTTATCTGTTTTATTCATGGCTTTATTTCTATGATTCGTAGGAAGCCATTTTGGTACGAAAGAATGAGTCAAACAAAAAATAAAAGTACGATTGTAGTGGAGGAAGAAGCATGAAAGAAATTGTAAAACCATTGTTAAACTGGTATCAAAAAAATAAAAGAGAACTTCCTTGGAGAAATGATAAAAACCCATATCATATTTGGGTTTCAGAAATTATGTTACAACAAACAAGAGTCGAAGCAGTCAAAGTTTATTATGAACGCTTTTTAAAAGAAATTCCAGACATCACTTCTTTGGCCAACATTCATCTCGATCAGTTATTAAAACTATGGGAAGGACTTGGATACTATAGCAGAGCAAAAAACCTACAGAAAGCAGCTCAAAAAATCATAGAAGACACAGGATCTATGCCATCTACTTATGAAGAAATCATAAAATTACCAGGGATTGGAGAATATACAGCAGGAGCAATCGCTTCCATTGCCTTTGGAGAAAAAGTGCCTGCCATTGATGGCAATGTATTTAGAGTGATCATGCGAATTCAAAACTCTAGAAGAAATATTAGTAAAACAACCACCAAAAAAGAACTATTCAAAGAATTATCTGAGATTATGCCAAATGATCCTGGAACATTTAATCAAGCCTTAATGGAACTAGGAGCTACCATTTGTGTTCCAAATGGAATCCCACATTGTGAAAATTGTCCAATTCAAAAATATTGCAAATCAAGCCAAGAAAATACCATGATGGAACTCCCAATCAAAGACACAAAAAAAGAAAAAAAGATAGAACAATATACCGTATTTATTTTACTAAATTATCACACAGTCGCGATTCATAAAAGACCAAATAGAGGATTGCTCGCATCTATGTACGAATTTCCAAATATCAAAGGAAACTTAAATCAAGAAGACGCGCTAAAATACTTGAAAAAAGAAGGATACCAAGTCCTTAGGATTTTAGAAAGAGATTCATCGAAACATATTTTTACACATAAAATTTGGTATATGACCAATTACATCGTTTATGTAGAAGAAAATAATCAAAAAAATATTTGGGTAGATGTCAGTACATTAGAAAAACAATATGTACTTCCATCCGCTTTCAAAACACAATTAAAACAATTAAAAGACGAAGTTCAAAAACACTAGTTGCAGGAATGTATAGATTGTGTTATTCTAATAAAAGAAGGGATTGACTTTATGAAAGTATTACTTTATACAGAAGGATTGAAACAAATTGAAAAGTCAGGGTTAGGAAAAGCCATCAAACATCAATTAAAAGCATTAGAAGAAAATAATATTGATCATACAACCGATCCAAATGACGACTATGACTTAGTTCATATCAATTTTTATGGACCAAATTCTTATGTTTTAGCGAAAAAAGCAAAAGAAGCAGGAAAAAAAGTAATTTATCATGCACATTCCACCGAAGAAGACTTTAAAAACTCTTTTATCTTTTCCAATCAAATGGCCCCAATTTTTAAATGGTGGATTACAAAATGCTACAACCTTGGGGATAAAATTATTACACCAACCCCATATTCAAAACGATTATTAGAAAGTTATGGAACTATTGATTCCCCAATTGTTGCTTTATCTAATGGAATTGACACATCATTTTTTGAAAAAAATATAGAAAACGGAAAAAAATTCAGAGAATTTTACGGTTATCAAGACCATGAAAAAGTCATTGTTGGAATTGGTTTATATATAGAAAGAAAAGGAATTTTAGATTTTGTAGAATTAGCGAAAAAACTGCCACAATATAAATTTATCTGGTTTGGATATAGTCCATTATCAGCAAGTCCAATAAAAATTAGAGAAGCTGTCAATATAGAACTTCCTAATCTACACTTTGCAGGTTATGTAGAACCAACAATGATACGAGATGCGTTATCAGGAGCAGATTTATATCTATTTCCAACTTTGGAAGAAACAGAAGGAATTCCAATTATCGAAGCTTGTGCTTCAAAAATTCCAGCCATTATACGTGACATTCCAGTATTTGAAAAATGGTTAGAAGATGGAAAAAACGTCTATAAAGCAAAAGATATAGAAGAATTTGAAGAAAAAATCAAAGGAATTTTAGAAGGAAAACTTCCATCATTAGTAGAAGAAGGATACAAAGTAGCCCAAGAAAGAGATTTAAAAATTATTGGAAAAAAATTAATTGACATTTATAAAAGTGTATTAGAAGAAACTGACAAATAGTCAGTTCAAAATTTTAACCAAACGTCATTATAAAATCTCGCTTTTTTTATACAAATATGAGAGAATAAAAGAATTTGAATAGGGTATTGAACAATACGAATAAGAAAAATTGGAAAAAATATGAAAAGAAAATTTTGATATAAAAACAATTATGGAAATGATAAAGTGATCAAAAGAACAAATATTAGTGAAAACTAATTTTTTTTTTGATCCATTTGTAAAAAATAATTTTTTATAATACCTCAATCAGATATTTCAAAAATAGTTTCATTAAAAAAATGATAATTAGTATAAAAACGTAATTGCCTAGATAAACGAAACAAAGACTCATCTTTTCCTTTACACTCTAACATAATATCAATATCTGTTTGATAAGGTTTTAAAAGTTCCAAAAAAGAAATAAACTGATTGACTTCAATAGTAACACTATGCGACCGCTTTTCCTTCCTGCTTTTTGGAGAGGAAAAATGCATCTTTGGAGGAAGTCCAGTGCTTTCCCATGTTTTCAAAATTCTTGGGAGTAATAACTTGATGTCATCATTTCCAGGATTACAACGATAATGATGATAATCCAAAACCATGGGAACATGTAGGGTCTCACATAATGATAACGTCTCCCCAGCAGTAAAAGTTTTATCATCATTTTCTAATAAAATCATTTCTTGAATTTCAGAAGATAACAATTGAAAATGAGAAACCAAACGTTCTAAAGCTACTTTCTTATTTGGGACACTACTTCCGACATGAAGAACCACTTTTCCAGGAATTCCCATAGATTTGTATAATTCATATTGAAAGCTTAACATTTCAATACTTTGTTTTAAGACAGATTCATGAATACTATTTAATACACAAAATTGATCTGGATGAGAATCCATTCGAAGCTGATGTTCTTTAATATAATTTCCAATTTTTCGCCACCTATCTAAATAAGGTGTAATATAATCAAAAGAAACCCCTTGATGCGTAGCCAAAGGAATTAAATTATGACTAAACCGAAAAAAAGAAATATGATTTTGAACATTATAATTTAAAATCAAAAACAAATGATCTAAATTCGTTTTGATAATAGAATCTAACTTTTCTTTTCTAATCTCTTCACTTAACTTTTGATAATTTGTATAAGTCATTGTATGATTATAACTTACCTTATCTAATGTTTTACAAATTGCCACATAACCAAGTCGAATCCTCATAATATCACCATTTTTAATATGAAACAAAAAAATATTCTAATACAAAAATAAAATTCATACAATAAAATAGGTGAGATTATGAATCCAGAAATAATAAAAAAACAAATGCGATCAAAAAGAAACAAACAATTAAAACAACAACAAAAACATAGTAACTTAATATGGATGAAATTAATGGCTACAATCATTTTAACCCTTTCTATATTAATTGGAATAAAACAATCAAAAACATTTAAAAAGGTTTTTTATGAACAAGTATATGAAACAAACTTTTCCTTTGCTTATATTAATAATGTTTATAAAAACTTATTTGGAAATCCAATTCCTTTTCAAGAACTTGTCAAAACACCAGTACAAGCTACATTCAAAGAACAGCTCGTTTATAAAGAAAAAGAAAACTATAAAGAAGGAGTTAAACTAACAGTAGAAGACCATTACTTAGTTCCGATAAAAAACAGTGGATTAGTCGTTTTTATTGGAGAAAAAGAAGGTTATGGAAAAACAGTAATCATTCAACAAATGAATGGCGTTGATTTATGGTATGGAGGGCTAAAAGAAATCAACGTAAAATTATATGATTATGTAGAAGAGGGAAGTTTACTTGGAGAAACAGAAAATCAAAACTTATTTTTAGTATTTAAAAAAGAAGGAACTACACTTGATTATAAAGAATATTTATCATAAAATAAAAATACATCCTTTTTTTTATTTGACTTCTTTTATTGTTTTAATGACTGGAAATTTTAAGGAATTTACAATATTTATGATTCTTCTACTAATACATGAATGTGGTCATATCTTAGTAGGCATATACTTTAAATGGAACATTGAATCCGTAATGATTTTCCCATTTGGAGCACTCACAGTCTTTAAAGATCATTTGAATAAACCAATCAAAGAAGAATTGCTAATTGTTCTAATGGGACCAATCTTTCAATGTCTTTGTTATCTAGTTCTTTGCCTATATCAAATTCCAAACTTAGAAACATATCATTATGGATTATTACTATTTAACTTACTTCCAATCACACCATTAGACGGATCAAAAATATGGGTTTTAATTTATCAAAGGTTTTTTTCCTACTTTTATAGTCAATCTTTTTTATTCATATTTTCCATATTTCATATTATTTTATTATATTTTATATCAAAACACTCCTTAGTATTATATTTTATTTTAATGATTTTAATAAGTAAAGTAATCAAAGAATTTAAAAGCCGTCACATGTTGTTTTCCAAATTTATATTAGAACGTACATTATACCCATTTCAATTTCCGAGAAGAAAAATAATTAAAGGAACGAACATAAAAAAAATGAAGCGGGATACCAAACATCTCTTTTACATAAACAAAAACTATTATACAGAACGAGCTTACTTACAAAAAATATTTGACTTTAAAGGAAAGAAGTGGTAAAATGAATAACTGTGTAGAGCCTCACTCTACAACCGCACCGAATAGGTTAAAAACACTGCTGTGTACCTTAAAGGCGAGTCTTAGAAATGTTAGGAGGTTAAAAAAATGAAAGCAGTAATCGAAACTGGTGGTAAACAATACTATGTAGAAGAAGGAACTGTACTTTATATTGAAAAACTAAATGAAGAAAGTGGATCTAAAATTAAGTTTGATAAAGTACTAATGGCAAATGGTGTTGTTGGGCATCCATATTTAGAAAATGCCGAAGTGACTGGTGAAATTTTAAAACATGGTAAAAGTAAAAAAATCAAAGTGTTTAAATATAATGCAAAGAAAAACTACCATAAAACACAAGGACACCGTCAACCATATACAAAAGTAGAAATCAAATCAATTAAAACAAAATAATTATGATTAGAGTTCAAGTATTCAAAAATAAAATTAAAGTAAATGGTCATTCTGGGTATGAAGAAAATGGCAAAGATATTGTTTGTGCAGCTGTATCAAGTATTGTGATAACAACAGTGAATGCAATCATACGATTAGAACCATCAACTATTACATATCAAGAGTCAGATGGTATGGTAGAAATAAATATCTTAGAAGAAAATGAAATGACGAATACTTTGATTTTAAATATGGTAGATCTATTAAAAGATTTAGAAAAAAATTATTCTAAGTATATTAAAGTTACATAATAGAGGAGGTGTATTGGATGGAAAAATTAATGCAATTAAATATTCAACTTTTTGCACATAAAAAAGGTCAAGGTTCCACAAAAAATGGACGTGATTCAATTTCTAAAAGATTAGGAGCAAAAGCTGCTGATGGAGAATTTGTAACAGGAGGTTCTATTTTATATCGTCAAAGAGGAACAAAAATCTATCCTGGAAACAATGTAGGAATTGGTAGTGATGACACTGTATATGCTAAAATAGATGGATATGTAAAATTTGAACGTGTTGGAAGAGATAAAAAACAAGTTAGTGTTTATCCAACAAGAGAAGAATCAAAATGATTCTTTTTTTGATATACAATCAATTATTTACGAAGATAGAATCTAATCTTATTTAGGCTCTTGGAAAACTCATATACACAACAAACAAAAAAATTATAGATACAGTTTTTCAAGATACCACAGTAAAAAAAAGACCATCATTATGATGATTCTTACGGAATGTAAATTACCATTTACACAACTTTTTTGAAAGTCTTTTTTTTTCGAAATTTTTGTAATTTATTCAAATCTTACAAAAATAAATGAAGTAAAAATGATATTTTGTTTATTATATTAAAAGAAGAAAAAACTATTGACTTTTTTTGCCAATAGTTTGGTATATCTATTGATATGCTTCGATTTCTTCTTTTGTAAGACCAGTAATTTCCATAATAAAGTTAATGTCTGTGTTTTTTTCTAACATTTTTTTGACAATTTTCTTTTGATTTTCTAAAATTCCTTCTTGTTTCCCATCTTCTTTGCCATCATCGTAAGCCGCATACTTAATATCCCATTCTTTGCTGAAGAAGTCTTTAAAGTCTTCATCATTTGTGACTTCGATTGCTTCATTGATATACTC